>NZ_JAAHHZ010000110.1:0-19937 GCF_010672005.1 Moorena sp. SIO4A5
GTAGATCGGGACAGGGGAGTTTGGAAAGCACCTGCTAATGTCAGCTTGGCATCGGTACTTGCGCCTACGGAAAAAATTACCAACGAGGAACAGGAAAATCTTAACGTTGATCCCACCGCCGGTAAATCCATCAATGCTATTCGTAGCTTTACCGGAAAAGGAACTTTAATTTGGGGAGCAAGGACTTTAGCGGGTAATGACAATGAATGGCGCTATATCCCTGTGCGCAGACTGTTCAATCTCATTGAAGAATCGATTCAGAAAGCCACTGCATTTGTGGTCTTTGAGTCTAACAACACCATCACCTGGCTGAAAGTGAAGTCCCTAATTGAAAGTTATCTAGAGGGATTATGGCGACAGGGTGCCCTGGCTGGTAGCACTCCTGAACAAGCTTTCTTTGTTAATATCGGACTGGGTAAAAGCATGAGAGCACAGGACATTTTAGAAGGACGGATGATTGTGGAAATTGGTCTGGCAGCAGTCCGTCCGGCTGAGTTCATTATCCTGAAATTCTCCCATAAATTACAGGAAGCATAGGGGGAATTCAAAATTCAAAATTCAAAATTCAAAATTGTAAGCATTCAGCGGTCAGTGGTCAGTGGTCAGTGGTCAGTGGTCAGTGGTCAGTGGTCAGTGGTCAGTGGTCAGTGGTCAGTGGTCAGCGGTCAGTGGTCAGCCGTGAGCCATTCCCGTAGCGTGGCCATAGGCCAATAGCTGTTCGCGTAGCGTGCGCGTAGCGCTTAAGCTGATAGCTGATAGCTGTTCGCGTAGCGTGCGCGTAGCGCTTAAGCTGATAGCTTACCTTATCTAGCGGTTTTTAGTCTAATGAGGTACACAAAATTTTTGTCCTGTTCCCTCTTATCTTTTCCCTGTTCCCAGATCCGCTGTTCCCTAAAACCAGAAACTCTGTACCTCACCAAATTACAAACCGCTATAACAGTCAAACTAAACCTAAAGTAATTAAGGAAACATAAATCATGGCAGACACAGTACAACAAATCAAAGATACTTATCCAATTCCGGTATTTTATTACCGAGTCACCATCGATGGAGATGATTCCCACGCTTTCTCAGAGGTATCGGGATTAAGCATTGAATTTGAAACGATTACTTATCGAGATGGCCTGAGTTATAAAGATGGGCCAAAGTACATGCCAGGATTGGACACTCCCATTAACCTAACCCTACAGAAAGGAATTGTCAGAAAAGACAGCTATTTATTTGAATGGTTTAGCACGATTAACCTTAATACCGTCGAAAAGCGAGATCTTAGGATTGACTTGTTAGACGAGTCAGGTGAAGCAGTTGTCTCCTGGGAAGTTATAAATGCTTTCCCTAAGAAATTAGATGCACCGTCATTTAATGCCACTAGCAATGAAGTTGCTATTGAAAGTTTAGAACTAATGGCTAATACTCTCAAGGTTAATAACCCTCCATTATAATCATTAGAGTTCCCGGCAATGGTCGGTAACAGGGAACAGGGAACAGGGAACAGGGAACAGGGAATCAAGAATTGAGAATAACACTATCGGACAAATAACTATTTTTACAAGAGGTCTATAGCGGTTTATAACCTAATCAGGTACACAATATTTTTGACCTGTTCCCTATGTTCCCCTCCTGGGAGGGGTTAGGGGTGGGTTCCTCTTCTCTCTTCCCTGCTCCCTGCTCCCTGCTCCCTGTTCCCTAAAACCCAATAATTTGTACTTCACCGAATTGAAAACCGCTGTAAGTTATGGCAGATAATTTCCCCATTCAGATTCCGGAACTTACTTTGACGGAAAATCCCCCGGTTGGATTTAATTTTATGGTCGTCTTTTTCATTGCTGGAATTCTGCCTAATCCCTTAGATATTCGCTTTCAAAAGGTATCGGGAATTTCTGCGGAAATAAGCACAACGGACATCCGTGAAGGGGGTGAAAATATTTTCAGACATCGTTTGCCTAATCAGGTTACCTATAATAATCTGGTTTTAGAAAGAGGAATGGTGATTGGCTCTCCTCTGAATGTAGAGTTTAACGTTGCTATGAGTACCATGAAATTTGCCCCCAGCAATGTCTTAGTCATGTTGCTTGATGAAAACACTGTTCCTGTTTCTAGTTGGTTATTTAAGAGAGCTTATCCAGTAAAATGGTCAACATCCGATCTAGATGCTAATGCCAATGCTGTGGTTATAGATACGATGGAATTAGCCTATGTGAGATTTCAAAGTGTGAGGATTTAGCTATGCCAGTGGAAATCAAAGAATTAATTATTCGTGCCAACATTGTGGATAATAGTGAGCCTAAGCATGGAAATAGTGAGAATGGACATAGTTATGATAATACTTTAGCTCCCCAGATGGGAGAAAATTATGAACAAAAAGGTGAAATAATTGCTGCTTGTGTCGCCCAGGTACTGAAGATACTGGAGCGGAAAAAAGAGAGATAAGGTAAGGAACTGTGGGGAGGGTGGGGAGAGGGGGAGATAGGGAGATGGGGAGATGGGGGAGATTTTTATAGCAGAAGTCAGAAGTCAGAAGTCAGAAGTCAGAAGTCAGAAGCGGTGCGACCCTGGTGATTTCTAATCACCATCAGAATGCGCACCAAGAGAGTCAAACTCTTGCGCTTACTTAGGTTTGAGACTTTTGTCATGTCCTAACTGCCCTGGCGACTGCTATATTAAAGGTAATGGTAATAACATGAGATAGCGTTTCTCATAGCTATGAGGTACACATTCTTTTTTACCTCTTGCCTATTGCCTATTGCCTCTTGCCTCTTGCCTCTTGCCTATTCCCTGTTCCCGATTCCCGATTCCCGATTCCCGATTCCCGATTCCCGATTCCCTGCTCCCGATTCCCGATTCCCGATTCCCTATTCCCTAAAACCCAAGAATAATTTATACTTCACCCAAATAATCATTATATGATCAAAAACCCTTTTAAATTAGAAAAGCTGAAGATTCGTGTTTATAAAGATGGAAAACGGACTGGAAAGGGAGAAGATACCTTTGAAGTCATGTTTAATCCGGAATCCTATTCCTTACAATACGGGAATGTTTATCAAAAAAAACAGGGACTTAATACCAGTGGACGCGAAGCAAAATATACTCTCAGCAAACCCGAAGAATTGTCCCTCAAGTTAATTTTAGATGACACAGGGGTAGCAGATGATGGAGGTTTTGGGTTTGCCGGAGCTTCATTAGTTGGCAATCTTTTAGGGACGAGAGATGTTGACAAGCAAGTAGACCGCTTTCTGAAGCTAACAACATTTATGGATGGAAAAATCCATGAGCCTAAATATCTCAGAATTGAATGGGGAAACTTAACTTTTGATTGCCGTCTCCAATCTGTTAATGTTAAGTATACACTTTTTAACCGTAGCGGAAAACCGATAAGAGCTGAGTTAGATACAGTTTTTATCGAGGATATAAAAGATTCCAAGCGAATTGCACAAGAAAAGAAAAGCTCACCCGATCTTACCCATACTAGAACTATAAAAGCTGGAGATAAGTTGCCTGTGATGGCTCAAGAGATATACGGTGAATCGGCTTATTATATCCAGCTTGCCCGTGCTAATAATCTCAATAACTTCAGAAAGTTAAAAACCGGAACAACTATCAATTTACCGCCAATAGAGAAGTAAAAAATAATGAGTGGTGTTGTCACAGCAACAATTTTGAGTAAAGGTAAAAAAATGAACTCTGAATATAATGTCATGTCGATTGACATTATCAAAGAGGTGAATAAAATCCCGATAGCTCAAATTATTTTATTAGATGGTGACGCGGCAGACCAAGAATTTGCTATTAGCAATACAGAGTTTTTTAAACCAGGCAAAGAAATTGAAATTAAGCTTCGCTATGAAGGGGAAAAACAAAAGGAAGCAACAGTGTTTAAGGGAATTATAGTTAGACACTGTGTTCAAGCCGATCGCTATAGTTCTCTGCTCACTGTTGATTTAAAAGATGCAGCATACAAACTAACCACCCAACGAAAAAGTGCTGTGTTTCGAGATATGACAGACAAGGATATTATCGGCAAAGTCATCAACACTGGGGGTGGGGGGTTAAAATTCAAATCTACTGCTGTAACTAAACCAAAGCATAAGGAAATGGTGCAATATTACTGCACTGACTGGGATTTCATTTTATCTCGTGCGGATGTCAATGGTCTGTGGGTTTTAGTTGATGATGGCGAAATTACGGTTAAAGAGCCCTTACTAAAGGGGAAACTAAAACATACCTTTGAGTATGGCAAAGATGAAATTTACCAGTTTGAAATGGAAGCTGATATTTGCGATCAGAAAGCGTCGGTAGAAAGTACAGCTTGGGATATCAAAACACAGAAATTATTACAATCACAAAAAGCGAAAGAGTTTTCTACCACCCAGGGTAATTTAAAAGGAGATGAATTAGCCAAAACCATTGGTGCAGATAACTATCAATTAATCAGTTTAGCTCCCTTAGATGACCAGGAAGTAAAAGCTTGGGCAGATGCCAAGTTACAAAAAAGTCGTCTGTCACTGTTTAAAGGTCGCTTCAACTTACCTGGATTTGCTGATATTAAACCAGGAGATATGATAAAAATTGATGGAATAGGAAAGCGCTTCAATGGCAAAACTTTAGTAACGGCTATTCGACATCAATTTAGTAGACAAGGCTGGCAAACCTATGTACAATTTGGCTTGTCAGCTAGCTGGTTTTATCAACAAACTAATGATATTTTTGATACACCAGTGGCGGGATTGATTCCAGCTATTCATGGGTTGCAAATTGGGATTGTGGATAAGTATGAAGCGGATCCAGAAAAACAGTTTAGGGTAAAAGTCAGAATCCCCTCAATTGAAACAGATGGTATTGTTTGGGCAAGATTAGCTTCCGTTGAGGCTGGTAATCAAAGGGGTATCTTTTTTAGACCAGAAACCGGGGATGAGGTTATTCTCGGTTTTATCAATGATGACCCTAGACAAGCGATAATTCTGGGTGCGGTGCATAGTGGTAAAAATGCTTTGCCGCCTGGTTTGACAGTAACCAAGGAAAATAATAAGAAAGGAATAGTTACCAAAAACTCCCTAAAACTTATATTTGATGATGAAAATAAGTTAATCGAAATTAGTACATCCAAGGGCAATACCTTTAAATTATCCGAGCAGGATAAAGGGATTAAATTGGAAGATGAAAATGGGAATACAATCACGATGGATAATCAAGGAATTAAGATAAAATCAAGTAAGGACCTTGTGATGGAGGGTAACTATATCAAGATTAAAGGCTCGAGAGTGGATATTAATTGAGGCAAGGGTGGGGCGGGGGCGCGGGGAGATGGGGAGATGGGGAGATGGGGAGATGGGGGAGATTTTTATTAAGGGTAATTATCCTGAAATGATACAAGAGGCAAAAGGCAAGAGGCAAGAGGCAAGAGGCAACAGTCCGTAGGGTGTGTTAGCGATAGCGTAACGCACCATTGTACGAACTTTGGTGCGTTACACTAAAAGCTAACGCACCCTACAAATCCTACAAATCCTACTGCTAAAAACAACCATGTCTCAAACCATATTAAAACCAAAAAATCCAATTCCACCCCTTGAAAGTGGAGATCTACTTACTCAGGTTGAATTTGAACAGCGTTATGCACAGATGCCCAATGTCAAAAAAGCGGAATTAATCGAAGGAGTTGTTTATATGGCATCACCCTTAAGAATGACCCAACATGCTAATCCCCATGCTCGTATTATGACTTGGTTGGGTACATATTGGTCAGCTACACCAGGGGTAGAAGTGGGCGATAATGCGACTGTACGTCTAGATGCAGACAATGAACCTCAACCGGATGCTTTACTAAGACTAACGGTAGATGGACAATCAAGGATTAGTGAAGACGGCTATGTAGAAGGTGCGCCAGAATTAATCGTAGAAATAGCAGCTAGTACGGCCTCTATTGATTTAAATGATAAATTAAAAGCTTACCGACGTAATCAAGTTCAAGAATATTTAGTTTGGCGGGTTTATGACGGAGAACTTGATTGGTTTCGGTTAAGGGAAGGAAAATATATAAAACTAAAACCGAATGATAAAGGCATTATCTGTAGTGACTACTTCCCTGGCTTATGGTTAGCCCAAGACGCTTTACTAACTGGAGACTTAGGCCAAGTATTAGCAATTTTACAGCAGGGATTAACATCACCAGAACATGAAAACATAGTAAAAAAATTGACCGATAAGGGGAAGGTTGACTAGAACAAGAGGCAATAGGTAATGGGTAATAGGTAATAGGTAATAGGTAATAGGTAATAGGCAAGAGGCAAGAGGCAAGAGGCAAGAGGCAATAGGTAAATGGAAGAAAACCGCTCTTTTTTAGGGACAGGATGGAGTTTTCCCCCGACATTTAACCGGGATACAGGAACGGTGGAGATGGTTTCTGATCACGAGGATATTGTCCAAAGTTTGGAAATTATCCTGTCAACCCGTCCAGCCGAACGGATTATGCAGCCTGACTTTGGTTGCGAATTGAGTCAGTTTCTGTTTGAGGAAATTACTCAAGGGTTAATTACGGGAATAAGAGGCACGATTTCTGATGCTCTTTTGAACCATGAGCATCGTATAGATGTGGAGGAGATAAATATAGAGGACAGTGAAATAGAGGGATTGTTGTTAATAATTGTTACCTATACCGTGCGAGTCACTAATTCTAGGTTTAACCTGGTTTATCCTTTTTATATTAATGAAGCTCAAACGGTTTGAGTTCTTGTATAGCGGTTTTCCATTGGGTGAGGTACAGAGAACAGGGAACAGGGAACAGGGAATAGGGAACAGGGAATAGGGAACAGGGAACAGGGAATAGGGAACAGGGAATAGAGAACAGGGAACAGGGAACAGGGAACAGGGAACAGAGTTCTTGTAGGGTGGGCAAAGGTCGATGATTCCAGATCAAATAGGGAATTGGCTCAGCATTTGCCCACCCTCCCCGCACTCCCCACACTCCCGCCCCGCGCCCCCGCCCCGCGCCCCCGCCCCTATTGCCGCTGTAAGGCATGTAAACGAAAACTTAAGCTAACATTTATTTAGAGACGTTTTTCCAGATAAATACTGAAATTAATGACTTATCTATTAACAGAGGCTTTTCAGAAAGCACAAAATTTACCAGAAGAGATACAAGACGAACTGGCTCATCAGTTAATCGAAGATATTGAGAATGAACTTAAATGGCAAAAAACATTATCACAATCTCAAACCTCTTTCCTAGACGAATTAGCCCGTAAAGCATTAAATGAATCTAAGATAGGGGAAACGAAAGTTATGGGTTTTGATGAATTATGAAGTCAGAATTAACCAATGACTTTGTAAACTGTTTTGGAAAATTACCAGAAAAAGTAAAGCAGACTGCACGAAAAAATTATAAACTTTGGAAACAGAATCCCAACCATCCAAGTTTAGAGTTTAAGAAACTTCAGACTCAAGAGCCAATATACTCTGTTAGGGTGGGAATCGGTTGGCGTGCTGTAGGAGTTATGAAAACGACAGATACAATAGTTTGGTTTTGGATTGGCTCTCACACTGAATATGATAAGTTACTTAAAAAGTTATAATGTGATTGCCGCTAGATAAAACTTACAAAGAAAAAGACTGACCCAAAAAAAACCGAAAATCAGGCATAGCACAATGGCAAATTCGGTCACGCAAAAAGTCTCATCAAGGCAAATACCTAACTTAGGTCAAAAAAAGAGCAACAGCTTGTAGGGTGGGCTGCATGTCGAGGATTCGAGATCTTATTGTGATTGGATCAGCATTTGCCCACCCTACGCCACTACCTACGCTTCAGGTTTGGTGGGCAAATGGACCCGATTCCAGATCAAATTGTCAGAGGTACAGCATTTGCCCACCCTACGCCACTGTTCGAGCGGGCAGGATGCCCACTCTACCTATTCCCTATTCCCTATTCCCTGTTCCCTGTTCCCTATTCCCTATTCCCTATTCCCTATTCCCTAAAACTCCCCACAACTAAAACCACCCTTCTATCTCTTCGTTTGTCAACATTTTCTTCAATTTAAGATATTCCCGTTTTGTGGCTTCATAGATATGTTCCATGTTCACGGGTTCATCGGCGGCGGCGGCCAAAAAGGCGGCATTTAGGGCAATATTGCGAATATTTCCGCCAGCTACATTGAGTTGACCCAGTTTCTGGTAATTTAAGTTTTGGGTTGGTGTCTGGGCAGGAAAAATGCGCTGCCAAATTTGGGTACGGATTTCGGGTTGGGGAAAAGGAAACTCCACCACAAAGCGAATGCGGCGGGAAAAGGCACTATCGAGGGCGCTTTGGAAATTGGTGGTCAAAATAGCTAACCCTTGATAGGCTTCCATGCGTTGCAGCAAATAGCTGACTTCGATGTTAGCGTGGCGGTCGTGACTGTCTTGAACTTGGGTACGCTTACCAAACAGGGCATCCGCTTCGTCAAACAGAAGAATAGCACTTCCGGTTTCTGCTGCATCAAAGATCCGCCGCAGATTCTTTTCGGTCTCACCAATATATTTACTGACTACTCGACTTAGGTCGATGCGATAAAGATCCAGGCGAAATTCCTGGGCTAATACCTCTGCTGCCATGGTTTTACCAGTACCGCTAGCACCGTAAAATAGGGCACTGATGCCCAAACCCCGGTCGCCTTTTTGGGCGAAACCCCATTGCTGATAGACTTTATACCGGTGTCTCAGATGAGTGGCAATATCGGAAAGAAGCAGCCGTTGTGGGGTAGGTAATACCAAATCGTCCCAGGTAGCCGTAGCATTGATAGGTTGCGCTAAGTGATCTAATTGATTACGGGCATTATGGCGGCAGAAATCCCATAATTGAGTAGAGTCTTGAATTTTGAATTTTGAATTTTGAATTTTGAATTGATCACAGGCAGCTTGAATAGTAGCATGATTGAGGTTAAACTGAACGGCGATGCGCTCAAGTTGACCGTTAAGTTCTGCTGCTGCTGACCCTATATGGCTTTCCCACAGGCAATATTTTTCCTCGTGGCTCAATGGGGGGATGTCAAGGTTAACAATAGTCCGCTGACAGTCAATTTTTCGGTCATTGCAGCTGAGGATTAAAGGAGTATTGTTACTATCAATAAATTTGCTCAGAGCCAACTCCCGCCCAGGCTCAGAAAAATTATAACTATCGCAGTCAATAAACAGGACACTATTGCTAAGATGGGCTTCCCTTTCCCAACGCTTCCCCAGTTGGTACACTTCCTGGGGGTTGGTGGTCACAGCCAATGGTTCTAGAGTGTGTAACTTTAACCCCAAACCCTGACAAGTGGCGGAGGCAATTTGGTATTTAGTGCTTCGATCCGAGCCAGATAATTGCACCACGGGATAGCTATTTGTCCCCTCGCCCCCAGACCAAATGGTGATCAATTGCTCCACTATACTTAACTGAGAGCTAGGCAAAAGATGAAGGTTGGTCTGAGGCGGTTGGGGTTTGATCTTTCCTGCTAATTCCTGGTCTGTGGCATATTCTCCTAAAAGAAAGCAGAGGATACGCTGGTCAATATAGAGGGGGGACTGGCTTAGGATCAATCCTGGTTCTATGTGGAGCAGTTGCAAGTTTAGTAAAGGGCGTTGGGGAGAAAGGACACCCCAATTGGCTCCGGGAAGGGCGTCAAAAGCTAAACTGAGAGTAGGATAGTTTTTGTTTGGACTATTTTTTTGGGCTTTGGCAAACAAAGAATGGAAGTATGGTTCTATTTCCATTCCCGCGCACATGAGCAGGATATCCCTTTCAAAGGGGGAGAGAAGGAATTTGTTACAAAGTTGAGCCAGGGCAGAAGTATCGTCAATAATTTCAGTTACGATTTGTTGATTTTCTTTACCTTCTATGTAGTTTTCTAAATAGTTACGAACTCGCCAGATTTCTTGAAACAGAGAACTAATATTAGAGTGATACCAGTTGGTTTGAGTTTGGGGTGCCATGTCGCGCTCCATTAAGACGGTGGAATCGACTTATATTCTTTTCTAATAGGGTACAAGGTAAAAGGAAATAGCTATGCGCACTACTCATACCTATAAACCGAAATATTCTCACTCTACCTCGTTGTCAATAGCTCAAAAAAAGAAAGACTCCAGAGTGATGGGTTCTAGAAGAAGATTGGATGCAGAGGACAGGGAGTGGAACGCATTAGAGGGGGTCGGGGAATGGGGAAGTAGAATGGCTAATGTGATGCACTCCCTGGAAACGGGACAATACGTGCCCGACACAGGATGGTATGAAATGGGGCTGCAAGCAAAGCTAAGTATAGGACAGCCGGTGGAGAAAAACCAAGAAGGGGCGAATCACGGTGGGCATCTGGTAGTGCAGCCTAAAAGGATGATGGTGCAGGGTCGAGCACAACCGTTGACGGGGGATTCGGTGACTTATGGCGATAGCATGAGGGCATCGAGGAGGGTAAAAGAAAACAAAACTGGCTTGCCTGATCGCCTCAAGGCAGGAATAGAGAACCTCTCTGGCTATTCGATGGATGATGTGAGGGTGCATTACAACTCTCAGAAACCGGCACAATTGCAGGCTCTAGCTTATGCACAGGGTACGGAGATTCATGTGGGGCCGGGGCAGGAGAAGCATTTGGCCCATGAGGCGTGGCATGTGGTTCAGCAGAAGCAGGCAAGGGTGAAGAGAAAGGTGCAGAAGAATGGCGTACAGCTCAACGACGATGTGGAATTAGAAAGAGAAGCCGAAGAAATGGGAAAAAAAGCGTGGATGAAGAGGCGGGATGAGAACGCCTGCCGAATTACACAGGTCCCGATGACAAGAACAGAAGACCATGATATGACGGAGGTGGTACAGAGGAAGCCTGGTTTAGTAGCAAGAATGTTCAGGGGAGGGGCTGCGATGAGAGCATACACAGGATGGAAGGTAGAACCACGTCCGGTTGAATCAAGGAAAAGCGGAGGACGCCAAGAAGCATACGAACTGTTATCAAAGTATTTACCCCGCACCCATGTTGGTGGGGTCATGGCTATGCCAGTCCAGGAATTCTATAGTATGAGCGGGGAGACAGTGTCAGGGGAAATAGGAAACCATTATAAACAACTTGAAGCTGAGGGCTTATTATCCTTACCGCCCACCGACGATAATCTAAATAAGGTAGCCCAAAGAGAGACGGAATGGTGGAAACAGCAGAGTGGTTTTCCTGGTTTTGCAGGAGGCAGCGTGTCGGCCCAGACGAGGTTTGACATCCTGAAGGCATACCGAGATCAATAGTCCGTACGCCGAGCTGGTAGGGTGGGCAAAGGGACATTTTTTCGGTGTAACTTTGCTGTACTCTCAGTGCGATCGCTGATAAAGCTCTTGTAGGGTGGGCAAATAGACTAGCTCACTGAGCTTATGGTCAAAGTCTCATTATTTGCCCACCCTACCCTACCGAATGGGTAAGCCTCTGTGGTCTGTTGGGTTAAAGCCATGTAAACCACCAACCCAAAACCAAACAGACTCACCCCATCCACCCCACTTCTAACCCACCGCCACCAATGGTTAAGGTAAGTCTCAATGCGAAGCTGATCCGCACCTTGCTCATAAGTGTGGCTCGTTCCTGGTAGGAGTCTCTAGAGAATAGAGAGGTATGACCAGGGGGATTCGCGGGATAAAACCCAAAATCCTAACTGATTATCGGATGTGGGTGAAAGTAGTGCGATCGCTCTTGTCGGGTGGGCAAATGGACATGATTCGTGATGAAGAAGCCAAACTATCATTTTTTGCCCACCCTACCCTACTCAGTAGTGCGATCGCTAGTAGGGTGGGCAAATGGACAGGATTCCTGATGAAATTACCAAACTATCATTTTTTGCCCACCCTACCCGACTACCCGCTGGTCATGGGATCACCTATATTGTTGGTTGGGTTAAAGCAAAGTGTTCGCTCTTGTCGGGTGGGCTGCATGTCGATGATTGATGATCAATTGGTCTTTCATTCATAATTTGCCCACCCTACCCCACATTCAGAATTTGCCCACCCTACTCCCCTGCAAAATCTTCTAAATCGCTAAAAGCTTGAATTTGTGGTAAATTCCTGCCACAACAACACCCCCAATCGGGTCGATACTTGCCTCGCTCCACCCATTTGTGAAAACTGGAATATTCCCACAAATGAGGACAAGACACCAAACCATGTTTAACTGGATTATAGTGAATATAATCTATATGTCGGTGTAAATCATGGTCATTACGAATTGTATGCTCCCAAAACCGACGTTGCCAGACATTGCTTTCTCGATGCTTACGACGAGAAGCAGAAACATCTACCGAAAATGAGCGTTTTCCCCGTAAAGAGCGGGTAAATAACACCTTAAACCGAGAGACTCGCATAGAATAATCAGAATCATCTGGTGGTAACGACCAGATAAAATGAAGATGATCCGGTAACACAACGGCTGCAGTGATGTCAAAGGGTTTTTCTGTCCGCATTTTTGCGATCGCCTTCCGTAACCGAGATATATTATCAACATCTGAAAATAGAGGAATACGGCGATAAGTGACTATTGTCAGAAAAAATACTCCTCCTGGCACATAATAACGACGATAGTTCGACATATTGAGATATTGATGGTGGCGAGCATCGTGTGTTTCAGTTTAATCCCGATTCAGAGTAGGGTGGGCAAATGGGCAGGAGTCGTGGGCAAAATGGACATGACACAAAGCGAGCAGTAGGGTGGGCAAATGGACTAGATTTATGATTTATTCGTTTATGGTTGATGATTTGCCCACCCTACCCCTTGCTTGTAGTGGGCAAATAGTCAGGATTGATGATGAAATTGCCTTCGGTACAGAATTTGCCCACCCTACCCTACGGAATGCGATCGCACTACCCCTCACCTTGTCGGGTGGGCAAATAGCAGTAGGGTGGGCAAATGGACTAGATTTATGATTTATTCGTTTATGGTTGATGATTTGCCCACCCTACCCCTTGCTTGTAGTGGGCAAATAGTCAGGATTGATGATGAAATTGCCTTCGGTACAGTATTTGCCCACCCTACCCGACGGAATGCGATCTACTACCCTAGCTTTTGCGATCGCGCTAATAGGGTACGCCCTACGCAACGGCAAATTCCGTATCTTTCCTGCGTAATGGTGACTTAAAACCCAAAACAATTTGCTTTTTTGGGACACCAGCTTCAACGAATTCGTTAGCCACTCCAACTTCTGTGCCATCTCGTTGAATCCAGATTTTTCCGTCGATAATATCAACATGGATTAAACAACCATGCTGATAGTGCTTATTCTGACGGCCTAAAATCATCAGCAGGTAGCGATCGGATTCCGGATCAAAGACCGTCTCAAACTTAATATCTCCATGCTTATAGGGCACTTTTGTATGATTTGTGATAATTTCTCGAATTAGTTTGCGGTAATTAGTTAATCTATCCATCGGATAATAACCTCCCGATCGGGGTCAAAGACAATAATAGGCACTTTGTAATCACTGAGAATGATTTCTCCCAGGGGTTCTGTAAAGAAATCTTCATATACTTCTTCGTGGAGTGCTAGATAAAGCTTGCGTTGAGGTTCTAAGCGTTTGATCACAGAGAGATAAATAAAATATTGACCTAGGGATTTTTGAGCATCAGCAATTGAAGAGGGACCACCAAAGGTTTTAATCTCAACAGCAATCTGTAGCTGATCTTTCTCAGCTAGGAGCAGTTTTTCTGCTGCTAGATCGACGTACATATCTTGCTTACCCCAACGCAGGCGAAGGGGATCATCAGTAATCAACCACCCGTCTTTTTCTAGGGCACGGCGAACACCATAATGGAAGCGATCGCGGTTAGGCATCTTGTGCAGATCAGAACTGAGATTAACTCAATTATACAAGTACGATCGCGTAGCGTGGCCTACGGCCAATCGCCGATCTTGTAATGCGATCGCCTTTGGGGCGGCTGAGGCCTTTGGCCACGCTGCGCGAACGCCGATCGCTCTTGTTTGGTGAGCAAATCGACATGATTCGTGATGAAATTGTCAAACTCTCAGAATTTGCCCACCCTACAGTGCTTTCAACTCAGGTCGGGTGGGCAAATCGACATGATTCGCGATCTTATGGTATTACTTTCATGATTTGCCCACCCTACGCCTAACCTTGGCCAAAAGGCCACGCGATCGCTGAAAGCGGGACTTCGTCCATCGCGTTCAACCTTCAACCAACTAACCTACCCTTCGGGAACGCCAAAGGCGAACAACCTAAAAAAAAATAGCCGCAGAAATACTATCCACGGCTAGGAATTTACCTTATGTCATTCAGTTTTCTAACTTATCCAGACGTGATCCTATGGGATTGGCCGAAGGTCACGCTACGGGATTGGACCGGATGGTTTGGCCGGGGGGAAAACCCCCCAGCAATTTAACGTGTTAACGGAGCCTCAAGTACTTGGTCATAATTGTTATGAATTCTCCGGGAACATCCGTCGGCTGCAGAGGACTCCACTCGGATATTTGGGCGTAACCCAGTGCATACAGGGCATGCATGGTATTAGTTACTGCCTTGCGGGAGCCCCTCAAAATGTGCTGAACACGGATTTTTTTTGAGGAATAATCATCGGGATTGTTGTCTGGATTATTAGTTGGAAATTCTGATGGCATAAGGGTAACCTTTTGCTTTTTGTTTACGTTTATACTCATAATGAGTATAAATAACATTGTCAAGGGTTTTTAGAAATTTTTTTTTGAGAGATAATGTAAAGAAATGCGATGCTCTGAAAGAGCCGCTACGCGAACGCAAGCGATCAGCTATCAGCTAGAGCAAAGGGAACAGGGAGTAGGGAGTAGGGAGTAGGGAGTAGGGAACAAAGTTCTCTAAATTCCTACACGGATTGCTATATCAGCTATTAGCTATCAGCATTCAGCTATCAGTGCGTACGCTTTTGTAGGGTGGGCAAATGGACATGATTGTTGATCAAATTGTCAAACTCTCAGAATTTGCCCACCCGACCACTAATAGTGCGTACGCTTTTGTAGGGTGGGCAAATGGACATGATTGTTGATCAAATTGTCAAACTCTCAGAATTTGCCCACCCGACCACTAATAGTGTGATCGCTTTTGTAGGGTGGGCAAATGGACATGATTCTTGATCAAATTGTCAAACTCTCAGAATTTGCCCACCCTACCCCACTGAGTTATGGAAAGTTGACGGCACCTCAAGTAGCGTGAGCTTTTAGCTCACCGCTGACTGCTGAATGCTTATTTAGTGCGTACGCTTTTGTAGGGTGGGCAAATGGACATGATTCTTGATCAAATTGTCAAACTCTCAGAATTTGCCCACCCTACTACTGGTAATATTCGGTGCTTTATCGATTAAAATAGGAAAATACACTTATCCTTAATCAGATGTAAGCTAAAATGAATGAATATCAATAAAATTCGTGAGGCAATTCTTGATTATCGATTTTGGATTACCGATCATGCTGACGAAGAAGCAGAAGAAGATCAATTGTCTTTTGATGAAATTTATCATTCCGTCCTGTATGGTGAAATTCTAGAAGACTATACTAATCATCAACCTTATCCGCGCTGCCTAATCTATGGCGAAAACTTTGCAACTGAGCCAATTCATAGCGTCCGGGATTATGATCAAGAAACAAACACAGCTATTTTAGTTACTGTATATCGACCTGATCCGAAAAAGTGGATTAATGGTAAAATAAGGAGATAGTGATTAAAACCCCGAAAAAATGTCCTAATTGTCAAGGAAAATTGACCACAAAACAAGTTAAAAAACTCCTCAAAGGTGGGGGAAATACAGCCATTGTTCAAGTAGAAGCCGAAGTCTGTTTACATTGTGGTGAACGATTATATAACCCCAATGTAGTTAGACAATTTGCCCAGATTCGAACCAAACTTAAAAATCAAGAAACCAAAGACTTTGAATTAATAGGACAATCCTTTAGCGTCCGAGCGCCGCTCTTGTAGGGTGGGCAAATTAGCCATGATTTCTAATCAAACCGACAACCGCTTGAATTTTGCCCACCCTACCATTGAAAAATCCTAACTCAGTTTTGCCATTAGGCAAAACTGAGATGCACCCACCCCCTTTGGCCGACTGCCTGCCCTGTTCCCTTGCTGCATCGCTTATTCAATGTTCGGTTTAGCTTGTCCATAGCCCATAAGCACCTCAAGTAGCGTGAGCCTAGGGCGTGTTTTCAAAGTTTTCCGCAAGATTTAGATCCCCCCCAGCCCCCCGCGCGGAAGGGGGGAGCCATACTCAAAGTCCCCCTTTTTTAAGGGGGATTTAGGGGGATCTCCGAGTTTGAAGACACGCCCTAGCCCATTAGCTGATAGCTGAGCGCTGACGGCTGATAGCTGAATGCTTACAATTTTATTTTCGTTCCTTATATGAATATTTATTACTTTATTTAAGATTGGCTTGTTAATAAAGTTTACATCCGCCATCTTGATCAATGATGTAGAATTTAGTTATGAATACAAACAAGAAAATTATACATCAAATTTTTCGGGATGGCGTTAGTCAGCGCGGACGCTTGCTAAGGGAACTCGAACCAGATTATGTGGGAGTAGATGAGCGGGATGTTTATGATTTACTCACCTTCGTACAAGAGTATGCCACAAAACTAAACTATTACGATGAGTCCAATCGGATAAATGGTAATTGGTCGAGTTTCTTGGCGGGAGATGTTGAGCAAATGGTTGCTTACATTAATAACCCGGAAAGTTTCGCAGACGAGCCATCGACACAGAGTAAATTAGCTCAACCTCATCTAGTTTTGTTGTTCACGTTTTTACAATTATTACGCTATCCTCAGCAACAGTTCAAGGCACTGACCCAAAGATATCTCGATTTTTACTATAAAGAGGTACTGGCGTTAACGACAAAAGAGGAAGTTCCAGACAAGATTCATGTAATTTTTGAGCTGGCGCAAGGAGAAGAAGCCCATCTTATTAACAAGGGTACTTTGCTCAGTGCTGGACAAGATAGTGAAGGGGTTAATATTAACTATGCCACCGATGAAGATATAGTTGTTAATCAAGCTCAAGTAGCCAGCCTCAAAACGTTATTTATAGAAAAAAATTCTATTGGTTTAGAAGAAATTCATAATCAAGATAATAAGAGCGATCAAAGTTTTGAAAATATGCTGCGATGGGCGGTTGGCAGCCCCAACCAAGGAGACCAACTTCCTAAGATAAATGTTCAAGTTGATGGTCAAACTGTTGATGTTGATGTTGATATTAATTATCTCAAAGGAACTATTTATCAAGCGACTCAAGATAATAAACAAACAGATAATAACATAACCTCTTATATTACAGAACAATTATTTTTCCTCAACACAGACGATTTTAACTATTGCTTTGATATCCATGATAGGCAAATAAATAAAGCCCAAGCAGATAAAGAAGAACCTACAGAATTAGAATGGAACGAAGTTTATAAAATAATTGAAAAAGCCTACAGAAAAAAAATTACCATGGGGAGGCGTAATGCCTTAAAAGAAAAACGAGAACAAGAAGAGCGAGAACAAGAAGAGCGAGAACAATTGGCTTTCAAGAGCATGATGGAATTGGCTCTTGGTCATCCTAATCCTGGCGATCCTTTGCCGAAAATGCCTAATGGTTATACAACCCTCCAAGAGATATTTGATCATCTTGACCAAGAGCGAGTTATTAGATATGTCAAAGAAGAACTGTATCTGAGTGTGGCAGATTTCCGGAAGATTATGGAAATCCAAGCTACTACAGAAAATACTAACTGGAAAGAAGTCTATCGCCTCGTTGAGAAAGCGCAAACAAAAAAAAGGAACTTTACTTACCCTCCCATTGGAAAAACCGAAATTAAGAATATCCATGCCAGTTCTATAATTGAGGCAGAAGAGGGACAAGCAACTAAAGCACAACGTTTTAAGACTTTTGGTAACATTACTCAAACCCCGCAAAAGTCCATCGGTTTTGCCGTTACTTCTCCCGTCTTGTTGTTACAAGAAGGAACACGTAATATTACCCTTACCTTCACCGGTGAAGAAAGGACTTTGAATCGGGATAAGTTCCAGGCAATACTAAGTAGTGAAAATGGCCCTTTTGAAATTTACTTGAGTAGTGAAGCGCAATGGATACAGCCGGAATCCTTTGAATATGAAATTGGCGTTTTTCTTGTAGAAGAACCACTAGTCTCTTATAGCAGTACAGAAATATCTCTGGGTTCCACTGCTTCGGACAACGATAACTTGACAAGCGTTTCTTTTCGTGAAGGCTCTGAACATACCTTTTCTGCTAGCAACGTGAAGCAACTTCTTGTCTGGAATGACGGCAAGATATTCCAGATTACAGGATTAGTTAACAATAAAAAAGCTAATATACAGCAAATTGGTATCGGTAATTTATCTCAAGATGCTGTTAGTACTGGCCAGATTAAGCTCTATCGTACTTCTGCTATTTATTTCAACAGTTTACAGTTTCAGTTAACCCTGGATTCTACCCTACCCGCTATTTTGCCACCACAACCAGATCAGTCAACTTTTTTCCTGGACAGTCCCTATCCAGTGGTAAAAATTCTGTTTAAAGAAATATCACCGTCAGAAAAATCCGAGGGAAAAATTATTTATTACGATCAATTAAAATCAATATCCTTAGAAAAAGTCAATATACAAGTTGAAGTAGAAAATATTCAAGATGTCCAACTGCGGAACGATAACTTAGTACTAAATCCCAAAAGTACTGTTGAACCCTTTGGGCAGAATCCTAAAGCAGGTTCTGGATTTTACTTCGCTAATCGAGAAATTAGCACCAAAAAATTAGATAGTATTACCATTAATATCGAGTGGATGGGACTTCCTAAAGACTTTTCCACTCATTATGAGGCATACAATAGCACCAAGGTAATTACGGAGGCAATTACTAATGACAGCTTTAAAGCCAGTTTGAAACTTCGCAATAACAGAAGCTTGGTGGATATTGAAACTTCTAAGCCCATTTTCGCTCAAGATGGTGACAACAAGTTAAGTAATGCTATTTACCTCAATTATAAGAAAATTCCAGACTATTCTCTGGATACTTCTACCCTAGAAACCGAGACAGACGATCCTTTTGAGCAAAATCGGTATTTTAAACTGGAATTAGCAAGCCCAGATTTTGCATTTGCCCATGATTTACATCTGATAGTATTAAATAAGGTGAATTCGGCAACGGATAAAGACGTTGTAAAAGATAAAAATGGAACCAATGTAAAAAATAAAGATGGAAAGGATATAAAAATCAAATCCCTGACGGTTTATCGCCCTTACACCCCGCAAGTTAAAGCCATCTCCCTCGACTATACCGCCTCAGAAGAGATTGACCTAAAAAACGCCCCAAATCAACCTCACTCTAGTCAAATCTTCCAACTTCATCCCTTTGGCTATGCCGATATCCAAACTCTATATCAAGACAACCAATATTATCTGTTACCGAACTATCAAGAAGAAGGCACTTTATACATCGGTATCCGCAATCTGCAACCACCCCAAAACATTTCCATCCTCTTCCAAATGATACCGGGAAGTGGCAATGGGGAACTAACTCCACCACAGATTCACTGGAGTTACTTGAGTGGTAATTCTTGGCAAGAATTTAAAGATACAGAGATGCTTTCCGATAGTACCAACGGGTTAGTGGATTCGGGGATTATCCGCTTGAGTATCCCTGAGGGAGCCACCAGTCAGCAGCAATTATTACCCAGTGGTTTACATTGGTTACGAGGCACCG
Source organism: Moorena sp. SIO4A5 (assembly GCF_010672005.1). Taxonomy (NCBI): domain Bacteria; kingdom Bacillati; phylum Cyanobacteriota; class Cyanophyceae; order Coleofasciculales; family Coleofasciculaceae; genus Moorena; species Moorena sp. SIO4A5. The sequence continues at coordinate 19,700 of NZ_JAAHHZ010000110.1, forward strand.
TCACGGAAAACGCTGCTGCAATTCCTGATACTCTGGACATCAAAACCCAAGCAGTCAGGGCGACCTTTGTGAATCAGGGGAATGCAGCCGACCATTTAAGTAAACCGCTCCCAGCTAATTCCATTCAAGGATTTGTAACACGAGATCCCGCCATCAACACAGTACAACAGCCCTATAGTTCCTTTGGCGGTAAACCAAAAGAAGACAATCGCGCCTTCACCATGCGGGTGAGTGAAAG
>NZ_JAAHHZ010000111.1:0-19872 GCF_010672005.1 Moorena sp. SIO4A5
GTGGCACAGGCTTCCAGCCTGTGACCTAACCTCAGCTTATTTTATTCAAAAGCACTGTGGCACAGGCTTCCAGCCTGTGACCTAACCTCAGCTTATTTTATTCAAAAGCACCTCAAAGTGGCACAGGCTTCCAGCCTGTGACCTAACCCATAAGCTAATAACTAATAGCTCATAACTAATAGCTGACCGCTGATAGCTAATAACTGATAACTTATAACTGACAGCTTATAACTGATAGCTTACCTCTCGATAGCATAAGCCTCAACCTCCAAGCGAAGCATTTTGACATGAGTCAAGCCTTGACTATCTATTGGATAACGCTGGATGTACCTATCCACAACAGTATTCAAAAATGTTTCTGTCAATTCCTGAGGAATTCTATTGGTATACGGAAACCAGGTTGTTCTTAACCACCCTTTCAATCCTTCTTTGCCTTGATGCTGCATATCTTTAGGAATTAACTGCACACGTTGAGCTTTAAACCCATTTTCTGGTAACCATCTTTGATACTCTTCAATGCCATAAAATGAATAGGGAAAGGTAAAGTATAGAAAATACTCTTTCCAGTCTGGAGCAGTGATAATTTCATCTATGATCAGTAGTAATTCCCTAGCATTACCTTTACCTCCCATCTGAAACAGTAATTTTCCGTGAGGTTTCAGGTGATTACGAACTCCTTTTAAAACTGACCCATGGTCAGTGATCCAATGTAAGACAGCATTAGAAAAGACAACATCGAAGCTATGGTTGAGGTTAATCGCTGTAGCATCCATAAGTTTAAAGTCTAAATTAGGATACTCTACTGGAGGAAATTTATTCTGAGCTAACTCAACCATAGTCTTGGATGAATCAATTCCTAAAACACTACCGTTGTTAATAATACTGGCAAATTCAGCAGTAATCTTTCCATCTCCACAACCAATATCCAGGAGTGTTTCGTTCCCGATTAGTGATAGCTTTTTAATTAGTTCTTTTGCCCAATTGAGCTGTGCTGAAGAATTCTTAGCATAATCATCAGCATTCCATTGATTGTGATTAGTCATATAGCGAAAGCGGTCAGTGGTCAGTATTCAGCACTCAGCAGTCAGCAGTCAGTGCTCAGGGGTCAGCTTATTTTATTCAAAAGCACCTCAAGTATGGTGGCACAGGCTTCCAGCCTGTGACCTAACGACTGCATCAAGACAGGGTGGCACAGGCTTCCAACCTGTGACCTAACCCATAAGCTAATCGCTGATAGCTAATCACTGACAGCTGATAGCTGATAGCTGATAGCTGACAGCTGATAGCTGAATGCTTACCTAAACCTATCGCCTCAAATGAACATAGCGAGTCAAAATCCGAATGATCTCACCCTCGACAGGGGAAGGAATTGGCGGGGTCCACGCTATGACTTCCGCAAAGCGAAGCACGTGCAATTGGTTAATCACACTCTCTACACCTTTGGGTACACCACAGGCGAGGAGGCGGACTGGGGTTTTGCCCTGAGGGACATCATAGATCGGAGCTTTGATGAGCTCTTGCATAGAACGTGGGTTTACCATTTATATATCACCTTGTTTCTTTGGTGGTGGAACAGCGATCGCACATCCCGGCCTGTAGAACCTATGTGCGATCGCTTTGTGCTGGCGAGGGAATTGCCAATCACTGTAACTGCGTACTTTTATAGTATATCCTATCTTGGCCAGTTTGTCAACACTTTGAGTTTAAAAAAAAATTAGAGAAGTATTATTTTCAACAATTCATGCTGTGAGAGGTTACAATCAAACGTAACGAGCGTTTAGTATGGTAAGAGGTTAAACACTAAAGTGGTAATTCACTGGAAATTGGCAGTAGTAATGGCTGAGCGCAACATCAGCAACAAAGATCTAGCTGAGATAATTGGAAAGCATCCTAACTCCGTTTCCAGGCTAAAACGGCATCGCCGTCTACCTAGAATTGACGAAGACATACTCAACTCTCTGTGCAAAGCACTCAAGTGCCAACCAGGGGACTTGATAGTCTATCAAGAGGATGAACAAGATCCCTAAAACGGGAAATTTACCGGTAATCGGTAATCGGTAATCGATAATCGGTAACCGGTAATCCGTAATTTTCCTTGAGCCTTAGCCATCAGCGCGTTATGGATGGGCCCAAAAAATAGGAGCCTTTAGCTGTATTGTCAATGGTCTCTGCAATTTTTTTAGCCACCTTCTCACTAGTCCAGTAGCTGCTGTGAGCACTGCCACCATTGATTAATGCTAAAAATGTCGATTGTATCGGTTTAGCGACATTTTATAAGAATCCAGAACCGTAGGTAAGTACATCTTCAAGTTTGATAACTTTGTCATACTCATCTACTAATTTTGGCAACACTCCTTCTAGGGGCCAAGCAATCGGATCCCCCGGATGTACAAAGTTTTGCCAGGGTAACGCCACTCCTTGTTGAGTCAGAATTGCCAGTAACTCCTTTAATTTGGAACTAATATCATGGGTACTGCCATCTCTGGTTTTGCCAACAATATGGAGCAGAGTAAATAGGGCAATCGGTGAACCCATGGTATGAACACTAGCCAGAGGAATGGCACTGTCTTGCTCAGATTCGATTCCCAAAATGCTTTTGCGAATCTCCTGAATACTCTCATGACCAGGTATACTTGGGTCATCCCATCGACTAGCAAACAACACATCAAATAGGATAATCGTTCCCCAACTGTGAGTAACTAGGTGCAAACGGTCCTGATCTTGGTATCCCTCCAATCCCTGATCAGCTTGTCTACTCATCTGGTCAATAGCCAGAGAACCAACATGTCTGCTGAGGTAGAGAGCTCCGTCTCCAACGAATTGTAAGATTTGCTTTTCACGAAAGTCGCGCAATTAAATCCCAATAAATAGGTATAAAACGGTATCTAACGGTATAAAACCGACATTGACACTTTACTAGCGCCTTAGTATAATCAAGAAAGAAGACACAGCAGTTGACGATGTCATTGAAAGTAGGAGCAACTAAGAGACTATCGACTCAAATTGTCCCCGTGGTGGGGATGAGTAAGTCGGTAGAGTTTGAGTTGTTGCAGGTAATGAAAAAACTAGGCGTCGTCAGGGCTGAGTCTTACAACAAACTGGGAAGCATTAACCATTGGGGACTGGACTGGAAAAAGGCCATCCCGGAAGTAAAGAGCTTCAGGACTCCCAACACCCTGGGGCTGCCTGCTAAGCTAATGGATTGGACCATTAATGATGTAGCAAAAGCCATTACAGCGAGCCAAGCAGCCTGTACCGATGCCGTTGTCAAAAAAATCTATAAAAGGCTCCCCGGAAAAGAGAACCAAAAGGCTAGAAAAGAATATGCCACGCAACTACTGACCTTAGCTTTCCTGGATAATCCACTCCTTCACCGACTCATTAGAAAGGAGTTTCAGCGGGGGCATTCCTGGGTCAAGAACCAGATAGTTTATCAACAAGTAGGCTATAAGTGCAGAAGGCTCTCCCGCAACACTTATCAGTTAGAGCTAGCTGGATTAAGAAGAGGAAAAAGAAACAGAATAATCGTCAGATCTAATCGCAAAATAAGTGGGCAGATTAGATTAATCCACAATCAAACCCTACAAAGATTTGAGATTCACTTCTTAGTAGACTATGGAACCGTAGAAGTACCCGCCAACCGCCGTCCTGTTGGGATAGATAAAGGGTACACAGAGGCTTTCTATGACTCAGATGGCCAAGGGCATGGTTTGAACTTGGGCAAGGCGACTACTAAAAAGTCCGACCGTATTTGTGCCAAGAATCGTAATCGAGGGAAGCTTTGGGCAATACATAGAAAACTGGAAAAACTAGATCCAGTCAAATCGGCTCGAATACTAAAAAATAATTTAAACCGAAAGACAGAAAATAAGCGCTACAGACAGAATCAGTCAGAGCTGACAGCAATAATAGGAGCTGCTTCTAAGTCGCTGTTTAATGGCGAATCACTCTTAGTTTTTGCGGAAGATTTAACACAACCAATATTGAATAAACGCCAGTCCAAGGCTATGTCTCGCCAGCTCAATAGTTGGATGAAAGGAGTAATGCGGGATTCGTTACAGAAATGGGCTAATTGGACTGGGTCGGTTGTTACAGAAGTCCAGCCTAGTTACACGTCGCAAATTGACTCCGTGACCGGAACCCTTCTGGGGAAAAGAAGCGGGGACAGTTTTACCAGATTTAATGGGGTCGTGTTGCAGGCTGACCATAATGCTGCCAAAAATATCCTTGACAGAGGTACGGATCAGGAAATCACCCGGTACATGGCTAAAACCGAGGTACAGGCAGTATTGTTGCGTCGTACCGCGCGTTTCTTGGAAGGAATGGGACTTAGTTTACTTGATGCCATCGAGCTTGGATGGCTTAATGGCAAGCATAGCAAAACTAAGGCTTTTAAGGAACTCCTGGCCGAGATGCCAGGAACGCCTAGACAGATTAGTGGGAGGCTTGACTCCAATTGCTGACTACCACTCCTCCCTCAGGCAACAATAAATTGCACCTTGACCGTTTTATACCGGATTATCCCGATTAATGACGGTTTAAGAGTATCTCTCTGAACCAGAACTCATTCCACACCTTCGATGCCTGTAATGCTGTCACCAGGTCCTTCTCCTGCTCAATTACCACATTACCCCAGTACAGAGGGATCTTTTTGAGTTGAACGGATGACTCAACATTATTTTGAATCAGATCGAAAAGCTTGTCAGCGTATTGGGGTGTTTCTCGATCTTGGCGAGTATTGACACCATGTATAAACAAAATGTAGTCCGTAGCCACGGATCACCCTCTCTTTTATGGAATTTTATAGATTCCATTAGTTTATGCGATCGCGTACCCTACCCGACCGCTATCATCGATTCTTGGTAGGGAGTAGGGAGTAGGGAGTAGGGAGTAGGGAATATGGCCTCAAAAATTATCTAAATGGAATTCTTGAGGGATGATCTTTTTACAAATAAATATAAGATGCACCCGATATAATTTCTGTCTTCTGTTTCCTAAAAATACAGCCAATTTATTATACTAATATTAATTCCTAATCAGGTAGTCTGGTAAAATAGTTTCGCTATCTATCTGTGCCAATTCAATCTGCTTTTGGGTCAGATTTTTAGCTCCTTGGAGGTTAGCCTCTCTTAAATCTGTACCCTGGAGATTAGCTCCCTCTAAATTTGCCTCTTGCAAGTTAGCTTGAATCAAAGATGCCCCCTGTAAATTAGCGTTCCAGAGGATTACCTTTTCTAGCTTAGCTCTCCTGAGAAATGCCCCTTCTAGGTTAGCATCAAATAAGCAAGCGTCTGTCAAGTTAGCTTTTATCAAGTATGCTCCTTGGAGGTTAGCTTGATTAAAGTCTGCCCCTTCTAGATTGGCTCCGATCACATATGCTCCTTTTAGATTAGCCTGATTAAGACAAGCTCCTTGTAGTTTGGAGCCACTAAGGTATGCCTCTTGCAGGTTTGCTTCTGTTAAGTTTGCCCCAATCAGTGTGGCGTTACATAAATCAATTTTCTGATCTTCGAGTTCTTTTGAGCTGTCGCGCCTTGCAATAACCGTTAGGGCACCTTGAATATCAATAGGGAGTTTTTGGTCTTCTGTAATTGGAAGAGGACTGGATGAGTCATTTATTTGCTTTTGCTGCTCTACATGAATCTTCCCAGGGGACTGATATCGCACAAATGTCGATAAAATTTCCATAATTTTCCAGTGGTCTTGGGCAGAAACCTTAGCAATTCGTTCTAGGGCATAAATTCCACCTAGCCGTAGGGCAATCTGATCAGAACTCAGCCACTCCAGGGCATTATTCAAGCATTGAATTATTTGCTTGTCTTCTGTACCGATAGTAGTCTTGACAGTTATACCAGTTTTTGAGAGGTTATATAAACCTTTGTTTAAGTAGTAAAGTTTAATCAAAATTACTAGTCCAATAGCCATTATTACAACAGCTATAAAAAACAAAATTTTGTCTTTTTGCTCTACTTGATTTACCAAAAAAAATAGTTTATTGAGTTGGGATTTTTCAAGAAACCCCTCAATAAAATTTATGGGAAATACCACAAACCAATATAACGAAGCAATCCCTAAGTAGACTAAGCCACTATAAATCAAAAAAACAACCATTTTCAACCGTAAAGGGTGATTGTTGGGCGGGTTTACCTTGAGCTTCATGTCTTGTATTATACTGACTCAACTGGTATAATTTATTAAATCACCATCTTGTGAATATAATGTGAAGAAATTAAAAAATCTAACTAACGAGCTATATCTATATACAGGGAACAGGGAACAGCGGATCTGGGAGTAGGGAATCGGGAGTAGGGAATCGGGAGTCGGGAGTCGGGAATCGGGAGTCGGGAATCGGGAGTCGGGAAAAGCGGGAAATGGGAAGAATTATCCCGGAAATTATAGTGTATTTTGATACATATTTTTATTAATTTATACGTAATAAAAGTACCTCCTTTTTAAAAAACCTACCCTTGTAAGCATCTCCCCATCTCCCCATCTCCCCATCTCTCCATCTCCCCATCTCCCACACTTCCCTCTCTTTCCCAACTCCCAACTCCCGACTCCCGACTCCCTACTCCCTACTCCCTTGACTAATCAACGGAATAGAATAGGATAAATCTGACGCCAAGCTAGGATATAAAACACAACAGTCCATACCAACAACCAGATTAAAGGTAACTAGTTAACCTGTAAGTAGTCAGCCTATGCGCTACGCACACGCTGCGCGAACAGCTATCAGCTATCAGCACACTGACATACCCTACGGAACATTTTAGGACTAGTTTCAGTCTGAACCTTAAATCCAACAACTCTGGTACCTGCTTTACCTTTCCAAGAAGCCCTTGATCCAGTTTGGTAATGGTACTATACCAATAGTTTGGATTTACTCTATCATTTTAGGTAACCAATTCCCAAAGCTATAGTATGGTTTATTCTGGCACTCTTAATTCGGTCAGGCTCGCCTGTTTCGTTGCTCTTCCCGTGATGGCAGCTTTGGTAGTACTGCCACCAGCCCAGGCACAAGGTGCTGATATCCAAGTAGAATCAGACATCACTGACCCCAACAATACCGGACCGTTGACTCAAGAAGACAGCCTATTGAGTATGCCGGGGGGAGAGCGGATGATGCAAGAGGCGACTAACGCTATTGATTCAGGGAACTATAGCGTAGCTGCCAAAAAACTCCAAGAAGCACGTCAGATATTCAACCAGTTGTCTAACTTTTACCAACAGCTGGCTTCCAGTTTTTCTGGCATTGACAACCGAGTCTACGAGTCTCAACGGCAAAAAGCCCTGGAAACTGCTGAAAAGCGAGATGAAGCTACCTATCGGCTAGCCCTAGTCCATCGAGCCAATGACCAGCCAGAATTAGCTGTCCCCTTGTTAATTCAAATTATTCGGTCTCAAAATCCAACCAGGGAATTGGGAAAAAAATCCTACCAACAGCTGTTTGAGCTAGGATTCGTCGATTCTCCCTTTCCTAGAAATGGCAATAGCCAGCCCACCTCATCCGCTGGTTCTAATAAAGGCAGTTAAATTGTAAGCTATCAGCTTAAGCGCTACGCGCACGCTACGCGAACAGCTATCAGCTATCAGCTTATGGGCACGCTACTTGAGGTGCTTTTGAATAAAACAAGAGGTAAGCATTGGTTTCATCTGAGTTACGGAAAGCTGAGCGCTGAGCGCTGAGCGCTGAACGCGCACGGGTGCGCGTAGCGCATATGCTTACGTTTAATTTTAGTATATTTTAGAAATTCGACTAGAAACTAGAACAAAAAAAATGGATCCGATTAGTACACAGCAAGTTGAAGAAAAGATTAAAGCATCGATACCGGATGCTCAGGTAAAGGTAGAAGATTTAGGGGGTGGTAACCATCTGCAAGCCATTGTTGTCTCCTCCGAGTTTGAAGGTAAATCCCTGGTGAAACAACATCAGCTGGTTTATGGTGCCCTAAGCCAAGAGTTGGCAACAGAGGCCATTCACGCCCTAGCCCTAAAAACCTATACCCCTGAAGCGTGGGCTGGCAAGCAGTAAACTGGCGTAAGTCATAATTAGAAGAGTCTAGGATTTTGCGATCGCTAGACTAATATAATATCGACTATCAAAATAACTATCTAGATATCCCAGGAGTTTAAGAAAACGATGACACCAGAACTGAAAGAGAGAATAGATAAATTAACACAAGACCACAAAATTTTGGTATTCATGAAGGGCAGCAAACTAATGCCCCAGTGTGGCTTTTCCAATAATGTTGTCCAAATTCTGAATCACTTAGGAGTTCCCTACGAAACTGTAGACGTACTACAAGATTTCGACATCCGTCAGGGAATCAAAGAATATTCCAAGTGGCCAACGATTCCTCAAGTGTACATTAACGGAGAGTTTATCGGTGGGTCTGATGTGATGATTGAGATGTATCAAAATGGTGAATTGCAGCAGACCGTGGAAGTCGCCCTGGCATCCTAATCCTTGACTGCACCAAACTATTGACACAACTGAAGAACCGCAAAAAGCGATCGGATTAGGAAATGCGATCGCTTTCTTGATGCAATAGCGAGTGGGGTAAACCACGGCAGTCGCTCATGGGGGGAACCCCCTTTGGCGGCACTGGCTCCCCAAGACCGCGCTGCATCGCTTTTTTTAGGGCGTTGCTTAATAATGGAATGATTTTAAGAGTTTTCTGGAATGGACATGTTGGTGGAATGGGCATCTTGCGTGGAACTGGCATCTTGCCAGTTTCATGCTTATTGTGGAACTGGCATCTTGCCAGTTTCATGCTTATTGTGGAACTGGCATCTTGCCAGTTTCATGCTTATTGTGGAACTGGCATCTTGCCAGTTTCATACTTATTTTCGAGCGGGCAGGATGCCCACTCTACTCCTATTCATTGCTTGATTCAGCAACGCCGAATTTTTTCCTATTCCCTATTCCCTAGTGATCCAACCAAACCGCTAAATCCGTTGCTGTCTCAAAATCCAACAACGCTTCACTCAATTCCTCCAATCGAGTAATCGATAATCCCTCAATCCGCTGTTGGAGCACAGGGTCAAGTAAACCTAACCTCAGGGTTAGCTGACGGATCACAACTAATAGGGCTCCCTCCTGCTTACCGCGCTGGAGTCCCTTTTGGACTCCCTTTTGGATAATATCTTGATAGGTAACTGATTCTTCCATAACTTCCTCTGACAAGGTGAACACTGACAGTTAAATCTCAGCAGTGATCCAACCAAACCGCTAAATCCGTTGCTGTCTCAAAATCCAACAAGGCTTCACTCAATTGCTCCAATCGAGTAATCGATAATCCTTCAATCTTCTGTTGGAGCACAGGGTCAAGTAAACCTAACCTCAGGGTTAGCAAACGCATCACAACTAATAGGACTCCCTCCTGCTTGCCGCGCTGGAGTCCCTGCTGGAGTCCCTTCTGGACTCCCTTTTGGATAATATCTTGATAGGTAACTGATTCTTCCATAACTTCCTCCCTCAACAATCGACAGACTAAATTTTTGTCAAACCGCAAACCAGCCAGTACATCTACACAGGCCGCTAGGTTTCCCCGTAATGGTTTTTCTTCAATTCTATCTACTTCCGCAACCACTTGCTCTAACAATCGATTAGGGCTATTACTCCTAGCTAAAGTCGCCAAGGGTAACAAAGCCTGATTGGCTAACAACGGTAATGGGTCTTGTTCCCACAGACGAATTATTCGATAACGGTGCCAGGTATTAGTATCCCTAAACTCGTTATTGAATACCATCTGTGAGGTCGTAGACTTTAGGAAAATTACCACCTGCTCAATCGGACATCGATATTTCCGTTGTAGTCTGACCCAGTAGTCCAACATCCGAAATGGTAATGGTGGCTCGGATTGGGGCAGGGTTTGAAATTCTAGGTGCAGAATTTGGTTTGTACTTTGGAGTACACTCAGAGCATCAGCTTGAATGGGTTCAGCACTTAATTCAGTTTTAAGTACCTGAATATCTCTAGGTTGTTCACCCAATAGCCAGTGAAAAAACTCCGATGGATATTCTTCTGCTAGGTATTTGCAGATATTGTCGTAAGCCAAGGCAAATTGTTCAAAATTAACACTATCTCAGACACTGTATTAAATCTGAACCAGAAAATTTATAGCACCTGGATCTTGTTTATTGATGCAAGTTATGATAGCGGAGTAGTTCTGATTTACAGAATACCTTTAGATAAGATTTAAATCAGAAGGATGCATCTCATTAAAGCTGTTTGAGCTGGTGGGTGGAATAGGCATCTTGGTAGAATAGGCATCTTGCCTGTTCCCTGATTCGAAGTTCCCTACTCCCTACTCCCTACTCCCTACTCCCTACTCCCTACTCCCTACTCCCTACTCCCTACTCCCTACTCCCTACTCCCTTTGCTATTAGCTGAATGAGCATCCTAGAGTTATATTCTACTCTCAAGCATTATGAAGCTGCCCTGACCGCTGTTGAAAAAACTGACAATAAACCATCTGCTGAAGCCATTCTTCGTGTCCTGATTGCTCGCAATATTGTTCACGAAAAATTTGCTGATATTGCCCACATTTCTAAAGATAAACTGATTAAACTGATTGAATTAGATAGCAGATTAAAAAAGCAGGCTGGTTTGATTACTCAGACTGTGCAATTAGCGGATTTGCGGATTATTTTTCATCCCCCAAAAGACTACTGGTGGTGGTTTCTGGAAGCGCCTACTCATCCACGAGACCATTTGGACTGGTTTTGGAATGCAGGGACAGTTGCCTTGTTAACCGCATCGGTGAGTCTAGTGGTAGATATTTCCTCCCGTTTTTTGAGTACTAGTCCGGGTTTTCTAGGTTCTTTTGCGGTGATTTCCCAGAGTGCATTGACCTTGTTGACAGCTGGGGGAATTTTAACCAAAGCTGGTCGTACAGGAATTGAAGATATTCAATTACGATTAGGGATTAAAAAATATCTTTGGCAAGAAGTTAAATTGGGACTATCGGGAGTACTTTTAATTTCCTTAATTGGCTTTCGAGCATCGTTGCCCTTGATTTCGGACTACGTTAATGAAAAGGGTGTAAAGAATTATGATGACGGGGACTGGTCAAGTGCTCAGTCTAATTATGAACGAGCATTGAGTCTTAATCCAGATAATGCAGACGCTCACTATAATTTGGGTCGTATTTATGAAGATTTACAGGATTTTAAGAAGGCGCGAACTCAGTATAGGTTAGCGGCACAGGGGGGCTTAGATGCTGCTTATAATGAATTGGGACGGTTGTATATTCAAGACAAAAAATATTCCCAAGCGGTATCGTTACTTTTGACAGGATTAGAGAATATGCAAGAAGAGGATATTCAAAATAAACTACTTAAAACAGAGGATATTAAAATTCAAAATGACACTCAATATGCATTATTGAAAAACTTGGGCTGGGCAAGGTTGAAGCAAGGACGCTATGCCGATGCCGAAACCTATCTCAGAGATGCTATTGAACTCGATAAAATACTTGAGGAAGAGTTTAAGCAAACTCCGGCGGCGGCTCACTGTTTATTAGCTCAAGTCATTGAAAACAAACCAGAAAAAGATCCAGACAATGCCTTGGCAGAATGGAAAATTTGTTTACGCTATACTGATATCCGTAACCCTGATGAAGATATCTGGGTTGGGATGGCTCGTGAACGCATAGATGCTCAGGACAAGACTAGTGAATCGACTAAGTAAGCTGATTTGCTCTGCCCCGATCTTGACCATAGTTATGATTATGTTGGGAAGTATGGTGAGTAAGCCAGTACTGGCAGGGCATTGGATTTTTAAAACCACAGGTAGAGTTGAGCTAGAACGGGAGGGATGGTCACGTTTCCATCCAGTGCCTAACTATACCACTATAAATCCAGGGGATCTGGTCAGACCAGCATCGGGGGTTAGGGTTAAGGTATTTTGTGATCATGGTAAAATTCGCTCTGTAACTGCTGGGGTAACAACAGGCATCAATGCCATATGTCCACCACCGCGAAGAAAAAGCTCTGGGAGAATTGTCACACCACGTCCGCCAGAGTCCTATATTCCCTACATTATCAGCCCACGGGCAACTCGTTTACTCACTGACAAGCCCACTCTACGCTGGCATGATGCCACCGATGCTAGCCGTTTCACCGTTACAGTGAGAGGGCGAGGATTGGATTGGACTGAGGAATTTAGTCGAGACCAGGTTTGTCAAAAGGGTATTTGTCAGGTTGTTTATCCAGGGAATAAGCCCCTAAAACCTGGAGTTAGTTATAAGTTGGTCGTTAAGGCTGATACCAATCGCACCTCTGAAGAGGATAAGACTGGAGGACTGGGATTTAAGCTGATTGAGTCGGATCAAGCTAAAAAAATTCAGGTGATTGATGGACTGATTAAGGGACAGAATCTACCAAAGGAGTTCAAGCCCTTAGCTCTAGCTGACCTCTATGGTGACTACGGTTTAACGGCTGAGGCCATTGAAATCCTGGAAGGACTAGAAAAGAATCAAAAAATAGTACCGATTTATCGCTTACTGGGTGATTTGTATCGACGGATAGGACTAGTTTTGGAAGCAGAGATTCCTTATTCAAAGGCAGTCGAACTGGCAGAAAATCAGCATTGGGAAGAACTGGCAGCAGCCAAAGCTGGATTAGGGGAAGTTAAGCATGCTCGTGGGAATCGGCAAGAAGGAGTGAGTTTGTTAGAACAAGCGAAGGCAATCTATGAACAGTTTGGCGATCGCAAACGGGTAGAGGAATTAGAAAAGCGACTGGCAGAGTTAAAGTAACATTTCATAAACCCTACATTAAACTTCCTATTTGATTCAGTTCTTCTCTATTGGAAATTACCAGTCAAAGCCAGTGCCACTTAAGTCTGTATTTTTTACCATAGCAACGTTGCTAGGAGTGGGGAATTGTCCAGGGTTGGGAGCCGAGACTAGGGCGTGTTTTCAAAGTTTTCCCCAAGATTATGATCCCCCCCAGCCCCCCTTAATAAGGGGGGAGCCATTCTCAAAGTCCCCCTTTTTTAAGGGGGATTTAGGGGGATCTCCGAGTTTGAAGACACGCCCTAACCCCAGGTTTTGGGAAATTCCAGCACAATCTCTAACTGCTCCAGAGACTATACCCTTAATGAAGTCTTCTGGTCAAAGGATTGCTTTAAAGAGTACCACAGTTCGCGATCGCGTTAATAGCAGCAGCGAGACTCTGAACAACAGGTACTACAATCGCCATACCTTTGAGGGGAAAGCAGGCGAACAGATTACCATAGAACTAACCAGCGATGAGTTTGACCCTTCCCTGATTCTAATTGACCCAGACGGTAACCGGATTGCTAAGGATAACAACAGTGGTGAGGGCAAAAATGCCCGGATTACGGTTACTCTACCGACCACGGGGACTTATGTCATTTTGGCTAACTCCTACAATCAGCAAGTAACTGGTAACTATACCCTGAGTTGGCGAGCAGCCACGCCCTCAGAGTTACTTAAGGCTAAAGCTGACCAACTGTTACAGCAGGGAATTGAACAAGATAAGACCAGTCAATTTCAAGCTGCGCTGAAGTCCTGGCAAGAAGCCCTAAGAATTTATCGACAACTGGAAGACCGTCAGGGGATAGCCAACTCCCTCAACAATCTCGGCCTTGCTTACTATCGCCTAGGGGAATACGGAAAAGCGATTGAGTTTCATCAGCAGTCTTTATCCCTATCTCGGGAACTGGAAGACCGTCAGGGGCAAGCTAACTCCTTGGGCAATCTCGGCCTTGCTTACTATAACCTAGGGCAATACCGCAAAGCGATTGAGTTTCATCAGCAGTCTTTATCCCTATCTCGGGAACTGAAATACCACCAAGGGGAAGCCGCCTCCCTGGGCAATCTCGGCCTTGCTTACGGTAAGCTAGGGCAATACCGCAAAGCCATTGAGTTTCATCAGCAGTCCTTAACCCTGGCGCGGGAACTCAAAAACCGTCAGGGGGAAGCCCACTCCCTCAACAATCTCGGCCTTGCTTACCGTAAGCTAGGGCAATACCCAAAAGCGATTGAGTTTCATCAGCAGTCTTTATCCCTATCTCGGGAACTGGAAGACCGTCAGGGGGAAGCCTACTCCCTCAACAATCTCGGCCTTGTTTACGATAGCCTAGGGCAATACCGAAAAGCGATTGAGTTTCATCAGCAGTCTTTATCCCTATTTCGGGAACTGGGAGACCGTCAGGGGATAGCCAACTCCCTCAACAATCTCGGGAATGCTTACCGTAGACTAGGGCAATATCGAAAAGCGATTGAGTTTCATCAACAGTCTTTATCCCTATCTCGGGAACTGGAAGACCGTCAGGGGGAAGCCTACTCCCTCAACAATCTCGGCCTTGTTTACGATATCCTAGGGCAATACCGAAAAGCGATTGAGTTTCTTCAGCAGTCTTTATCCCTGAAGCGGGAACTAGAAGACCGTCAGGGGGAAGCCTACTCCCTGAACAATCTCGGGCTTGTTTACCATAGCCTAGGGCAATACCGAAAAGCGATTGAGTTTCATCAGCAGTCCTTATCCCTGGCTCGGGAACTGGAACACCGTCAGGGGGAAGCCTACTCCCTGGGCAATCTCGGGAATGCTTACCGTAGACTAGGGCAATACCGAAAAGCGATTGAGTTTCTTCAGCAGTCTTTATCCCTGGCACAGGAACTGGAACACCGTCAGGGAGAAGCCTACTCCCTCAACAATCTCGGCCTTGCTTACGATAACCTAGAGCAATACCAAAAAGCGATTGAGTTTTACAAGCAAGCCATCAAGGTTAAAGAATCTATCCAAGGTGACATCAAAGTAGAAGAGTTTAAAACCTCTTATGCCAGTCAACAGGTCAATACCTACGAAAATCTCATCAACCTACTGTGGAACCAAAAAGACTTTGAAGCAGCCTTCAACTATGTCGAACGGGCAAGAGCCAAAGCCTTCCTCGACCAACTCGCTAATGGTAGAGTAGACTTTCGTGCTGGGGCTGACTCCAAACTCCTGGAACGGGAACAAGACCTCAAAGGTGAAATCAATGCCCTCAGCCAGCAATTAATTACCCTCCGCAACGGTCCCAAAAACCAGTGGGATAACGACAGGATTCCTGAAATCGAAAACAACCGAACTGCTCTGCGAAAAAAATACCAGGACTTGCTGGTTGAGTTAAAAGTCCAAAACCCTGAAATCGCTAGCTTAAAAACTGTAGAGGTTGCCTCCCTCCCTGAAATCCAAAGCTTGCTGGATGCGGATACCACCCTAGTCGAGTACTTTGTCACGGATGAACGCACCCTAGCCTTCATTATCACCCGCAACAGCTTCCACACTGTCCCCCTCAATGTCACTCGCCAACAACTGACCGAAGAACTGACACTCTTCCAAGACTTTGCTGACTTAGATGAACCCCATCCCCTAGAACTGAAAAACCTGCACGACTGGCTAATTGTACCCCTCCAGCCCCATCTCAACACCACCACCATCACCATTGTTCCCCACAGTATCCTGCACTATCTCCCCTTCGCTGCCCTCACTGACGGCAAGCAGTACCTCAGTGACAACTACGCCCTATTGTCCCTCCCCAGTGCTAGCATCCTGCGCTATTTACCCGACAAGGGCAAATCAACCACAGGCAGTCTTCTCGCCCTGGGAGATCCCACCATTCCCGGACTTTCCCCCTTAACTCATGCTCAAAAAGAAGTAGAGACCATTGCCCAGCTCTTCAAGACCAAAGCCCTGGTGGGGAAAGCGGCTACCGAAAGCGCTCTCCGGTCTAGGGCTACACAATCGGGAATTATACACCTAGCGGTTCATGGGGAGTACAACCTTCGTAACCCCCTATTCAGCGCCATCCGTCTACTAGAAGATACCCAGCACGACGGTTCCTTAGAAGTTCATGAAGTCTACGGGTTAGATTTAACCAGTACCACCAATTTAGTTGTGCTCAGCGCCTGCCAGACCAAAATCGGTGAATTGAGCCGGGGTGATGAAGTAGTAGGACTAACCCGTGCTTTCTTGTATGCCGGAACCCCCACCATCATCGCAAGTCTCTGGAATGTGGATGATGCTGCGACAGGACTGTTAATGAAGCAATTTTACAGCCATTGGCAAGGGGGAATGAACAAAGCCGAGGCATTACAGCAAGCCCAGAAAGATTTACGGGAAACATATCCCCATCCTTATTTTTGGGCAGCATTTTCGTTGACAGGGGATGCAGGGAATAGGGAGTAGGGAGTAGGGAGTAGGGAGTAGGGAGTCGGGAGTAGGGATAAACAGAATTTTTTCCTGTTCCCTATTCCCTATTTTTTCCTATTCCCTATTCCCTAGTTATCCAACCAAACCGCTAAATCCGTTACTGTTTCAAAATTCAACAACGCTTCACTCAATTCCTCCAATCGAGTAATCGATAATCCCTCAATCTGCTGTTGGAGCACAGGGTCAAGTAAACCTAACCTCAGGGTTAGCAAACGCATCACAACTAATAGGACTCCCTCCTGCTTGCCGCGCTGGAGTCCCTGCTGGAGTCCCTGCTGGAGTCCCTGCTGGAGTCCCTTTTGGACTCCCTTTTGGATAATATCTTGATAGGTGACTGATTCTTCCATAACTTCCTCCCTTAACAATCGACGCACTAAATCTTTGTCAAACCGCAAACCAGCCAGTACATCCACACAGGCCGCTAGATTTCCCCGTAATGGTTTTTCTTCAATTTTATCCATTTCAGCAACGACTTGCTCTAACAATCCTAGGGGCTGATTACTCCTGGCTAAAGTTGCCAAGGGTAACAAAGCCCGATTGGCCAATAGTGGTAATGGGTCTTGCTCCCACAGGCGAATTATTCTATAACGGTGCCAGGTATTAATATCTCTAAACTCGTTATTGAATACCATCTGTGAGGTCGTAGACTTAAGAAAAATTACCACCTGCTCAATCGGACATCGGTACTTGCGGTGTAGTCTGACCCAATAGTCCAACATCCGAAATGGTAATGGTGGCTCCGATTGGGGCAGGGTTTGAAATTCTAGGTGCAGAATTTGGTTTGTACTTTGCAGTAAACTCAGAGCATCAGCTTGAATTGGTTCAGCACTTAATTCAGTTTTAAGTACCTGAATATCCTGAGGTTCTTCACCCAATAGCCAGTGAAAAAACTCCGATGGATATTCTTCTGCTAAGTATTTACAGATGTTATCGTAGGCCAAGGCAAATTGTTCAAAATTAACACTATCTCAGATACTGTAGTGAATCTGAGCTAAAAAATTGATCGCACCTGGATCTTGCTTATTTATTCAAGTTATGATATCCGAGCACTAATGATTTGGATCAGATACAGAAGGAATAATATTAAATCTGATTAATAACTTTTAAGGGTAAAATTTCAAAAATGCTGAAATCCCTTATTTAAACTCAGCAATTGATCAGCATAAGTGCCAGTTTTATCTTTTAACCAAACCTGATTACCACTAGTAATCTTGCCAATTACTGCTGCTCCCTCCCCCAGTTGTGCCACTAATTCCTCAGCAGCTTCAGTAGGCAGACATAGCACTAATTCAAAATCTTCACCACCATACAACGCCCAATCCAAAGCTTGCTCTCGGGACACCAATTTACTCAAGCTTGGAGGTAAAGTAATTCGGTTGGGATCAATCTCAGCACCAACACCACTGGCACGACAAATTTGTACAATAGCATCTGCTAAACCATCGCTACTATCCATACCCGCAATGGATAGTTGAAGGGTTGAAGGTTGAAGGGTTGAAGGTTGAAGGGTTGAAGGTTGAAGGGTTGAAGGTTGAAGAGTTGAAGGTTTAAGGGTTGAAGGTTTAAGGGTTGAAGGTTGAAGGGTTGAAGGTTGAAGGGTTGAAGGTTGAAGGGTTGAAGGTTGAAAGTTATCTGGTTGAAGGTTATCAGGTTGAAAGTTATCAGGTTGTAAGTTATCAGGTTGAAAGTTATCAGGTTGTAAGTTACAACTTTCAACCTTCAACCTGTTAACCTGTAACTCTAGTAACCTGTTAACCTGTAACCTTAGTAAAGGGATCACATCAAGTCTGGGTTGGGGACGCTGGTGAGCTTTAATCAGAGATAGTCGTTCCTCTGGACTTAAGTGTTTGCCGAAATCCGGCTTGAGGAGTAATTCTAGTCCAGCCCGGGAAGCACCATGAACACCTGTCACCACAATGGCATGTCCCACCTTCGCCCCTGTGCGGCGGATGGCTTGGTCGGGGTAGACTTGACCAAAGGCAGTGATAGCAATAGTAATAACCGGGGAGCGACAGATATCTCCTCCCACTATTGGTGTATTGTACTGGTTCAAACACTGAGTCATGCCTTGGTAAAGTCTCTCAACCCAGCTAACCGCTACATCCCCTGTCAGGCTTAAGCCTACCGTAATGCCTAGGGGGGATGCTCCCATAGCAGCTAAATCAGACAAATTAGCAGCAGCAGCACGCCAACCAGCATCTTCTGGACTAGTAGTGCATTGGCTTACCCCACCGTAGCGATCGCTAAAATGCACCCCATTCACCAAAACATCTGTAGTAATCACCAAGGATTGACCAGACTCTGGAGGGGGAATTACCGCTCCATCATCTCCTACAACCCCTGGTGGACAGAAAGGCTGTAACCGTTCTAGAAGACCTTGTTCTCCAATATCTTTTAGTAATTCAAGGGTCACGAGAAAACGAGCAATTATTGATACTTCCCACTGGAATCAACTTAGTTATCAGTAATTAGTCAAGCTCATCCCTAGCTTCGCGGCAGGGGTTAAGGAGCTAACCGCTCAACCGATAGGATAGCTATGCCTGGGGCTCAACCAAATTCTCAATCCCATCAATAACTCTCATCGACTCAATTACATCCCCTCGTTTGAGCTGTCTGAGTAACTCTTTGTTTTCTACCACATAGCCAAAGACAGAATAGCGCCCATCCATGAAGTTGATACCAGCTGGGGTAAGTTCTGGTTGAAACAAGAAGAAGAAAAACTGAGAAGAGCCACCATTGGGGTCTTCTGCAGGACGTGCCATAGCTAGGGTACCATAAGCAGAGAAGGGCAGCACAGGTTGCTCACGATAACGACCAATTTCTTCCAGGGTAAACTCATAAACCGGTTCCGAGTCTCCTTTCAGCATGATTTCGATCGGAATCCCTCGATATTCACCAGTTTCCGGGTCAATAAAGCCTGTCGCTTTTCCTGGAGGGTCCCCTGCTTGCAGGATATAGTTATCTTCAGCACGGTTGAAGGTTAGACCATCATAGAAACCCCGCTGTACCAAATCCACAAAGTTCCCGGCTGTGACTGGAGCATTGTAACCATCTACCACCATTTTCAAGGAACCTTCCTTTGTGGTCATTTCCACGGTAGCGCGACCCTTAAGTTGAGGTAAGTTACTATACTCTGGGGGTACCTCAAAGGGAAACTCCTCTACCATCAATTGTTCCAGTTCCCCAACTTTATCCAAGAGTATCCCGCGCTCAATCAAGACGTTTTCCTTGTCTTTAGCCTCCACAGCTTCTCGAATCTTAGCAATTTCGGCTTGGATCTTGGCAATTAGGGCTTCGCCTTGGGGTTTTCTGGCATCTGGAATGTCCGCTAGTAATTTCTGATCACTACTAGTTAAAACCACAGCAGCTTTAGTAATATCGCTGGTGATGGGACTCCAGCGTTTGCCCCGCATTTGTTGAGAAATATCCTCCAAACTGGCTTGTATTTTCCGCACTGGCTGATTATCTATCGGTAAGCCGTAGCGCAACAGAGCTCTACCATCAGTAATGGCATTACCCCCTGGTAATCGACTTTCACGAGCAGGTTCTTGATTACCAAAGTTAAACTTAAAGTTCCACCAAGCTCCACTCAGACCTAAGGAAAGGGACATTAACAGCAGCCCCAAGAGGGTAGTCTTGGTCAAG
>NZ_JAAHHZ010000112.1:0-19664 GCF_010672005.1 Moorena sp. SIO4A5
AAGTGCGATCGCGTCAAGGTCTAGCTTACTCGGTCTACGGGGTTTGGAGTGTTCGCTATGACTATCCGGGTTTGTTTATTGCTGGGGGACAAACTCGCTCTGAAACCACGGTACCCTTTATTAAATCTGTTCTAGATGAAATCCAGAAATTGCGCACTAGTCCGATTAGCTCAGAAGAATTGGCTAAGGCAAAAGAAAGCGTTCTCAACTCCTTTGTGTTTAATTTCCAGAAGCCAGAGCAAACCCTATCTCGGCTGATGCGCTATGAATACTACGGCTACCCAGAGGATTTCATCTTCCGTTATCAAAAGGGAGTCACAGCTACTACGATTGATGATATACAGCGGGTTGCTGAAAAGTATCTCAAACCTGATCAGATTGTTACCGTAGTTGTGGGCAATGCTTCCCAAATCGAACCAGCCCTGACTAGCCTTTCCCAGGACGTCACCGTGTTAGATATTACGATTCCAAAACCAAAAAACAGTTAGCTGTCCGGCAAAATTCATCCCACACCTATGCTACGCATAGGTGTGGGATGAATTTTGCACAGGGTATTAATAAAATTGCTATAATATATTTTACTGATAAACAAAGCCGTTCGCGTAGCGTGGCCTACGGCCTTAAATGCTGGTTTGTCAGCCACCTACGTTCCTAAAAAACAGAACTTATTGTATTGTTCCGGCGCGGAGGGGCATCCCGGAGACGAAACCTTAGAAGAGTGGAGCCTTAATCATAAAGTTTTAACCCTTTTATGCATAGCCGACTAACCATAAAGGCTCCACTCTTCTTGCGGTAACTTCTGACCGTGTCGTTAATAAAGTAACCCGTGTATCCTAAGCGATGGCTGGAGTTGGTAAGAAGCCCACACTGTAATCTTGGCCAAAGGCCACGCTACGCGAACGATGAGCGTGTGGGAGTATGTCACTTAATCAATGGCAAATTGTTAATGGTTAATGGTTAATTAAGAAAAAATCCGAAAAAATCGATTCACCATTTGCCACATACAATTTGCCCTTTGCTATTCTCAATGCGCATTCTATTCCTACATCCCAATTTCCCTGCCCAGTTTCGCCACATAGCAACTGCTTTAGCTAAAGATAACCGCAACCAGGTTGTCTTTGGAACCAGGCGCAAGGAAGGGCAACTGCCTGGAGTTGTCAAAGCTCTTTACAATAACTCTAGGGAAGTACGTCCAGAAACTCACCACTATGTTAGACCATTAGAAAATGCTGTACTTCAAGGTCAAGCTGTCTATCGCTTAGCCAATCAGCTCAAGGCTAAGGGATTTGTTCCTGATGTGGTCTATGGTCATTCGGGTTGGGGCCCAACGTTATTTATTAAAGACGCTTTCCCCCAAGCCAGATTACTGTGCTACTTCGAGTGGTTTTATCATGCCCATGGCACAGATGCTGATTTTGATCTATCCGAGCCCTTAAACGCTGATGATGAAGCCCGGATTCGGATGAAAAATGCCCCGATTTTGTTAGACCTAGCCAGTTGCGATCGCGGATTGTCTCCCACTTACTGGCAGCGCCAGCAATTTCCAGCGGACTTCCACAGCAGAATTACCGTGCGTCATGATGGGGTGGACACCGAGTTCTTTAAACCCAATCCAGGGGCAAAGTTAGTACTAAAACAGATAAACTTAGATTTGTCTGAGGTGGAAGAACTAGTCACTTATGTGGCACGGGGCATGGAACCTTATCGAGGTTTTCCCCAATTGATCGAAGCAATCGGTATCCTTCAGCAGCGACGTCCTAAGTGTCATGCTGTGATTGTCGGGGAAAATCGGGTGGCTTATGGTAAAACCCTACCTGATGGTAAAACTTACAAAGACTTGATGTTAGAAAAAGTACCCCTTGACCTAGACAGAGTCCACTTTACTGGTTTACTTCCTTACTCAGAATACTTACAAGTTCTTCAAGCTTCCTCTGTTCATATTTATCTTACCCGTCCTTTTGTTCTGTCTTGGTCGATGCTAGAATCCCTTTCTACAGGTTGTTTGGTAGTAGCGTCTGATACTCCCCCAGTGACAGAGGTGATTGAAGATGGGATTAATGGTTTGTTAGTAGACTTTTTCTCGCCAGAGGAAATTGCCGATCGGGTTGAGGAAGCTCTCGACCACCCAGAACAGATGGCTGCTATTCGCGCTAAGGCCAGGGAAACTATTCAACAGGGTTATGATTTAAATCAGTTATTATCCCAGCATTTGCAGTGGATACGAGAAAGTCAGTTTAAGGTTGAAGGTTGAAGGTTGAAGGTTAAAGGTTAGAAGGTTAGAAGGTTGAAGGTTGAAGGTTGAAGGTTGTTCGCGAAGCGTGGCCAATAGGCCAAGGTTAGAAGGTTTAAGGTTAGAAGGTTTAAGGTTAGAAGGTTTAAGGTTAGAAGGTTTAAGGTTAGAAGGTTTAAGGTTAGAAGGTTTAAGACTTTCAACGACCCAGCTTCTGGCGCACACGAGCTACAAACATATCGACCTCTGGTAACTTCAACTGAGTTGCTAACAAACCAAACACACCTAAGCCTACCAATCCAGCTAAACTCAATTGCAGCAACTGCACCCAAATAATACTGGTTTCTAATACTTGCTCACACCCCCAACTGACTCCCCAACTTACGGCACCAGCGATTACACTACTGACAGCTAAACCTAGAATTGGCAAGATCCACTCTTGCCAAGGTAAGCCATTTAGCCTGCGGTTTAATAGCCATAACAGCACGACCATGGAAAAGGCATTCACACCAATGGTGGCAAATACTATACCGGGTGTGCCAAAGGCATCGATTAGAAAATAATCTAGTACAGCATTGAGAATAATATTAATCACACTCAGACGAAAGGGTGTCTGTCCATCTCCTAAACCATAAAATACCCGCACTAGCACATCCCGTCCCAAGTAGACAAACATGCCCATCCCATAAGCCATGAGCACTGATGCTACTAACCGAGAGGCATTAGCATCAAAGGCTTGACGCTGATACACTACCTGCACGATGGGCATGGCTAAGGTCACCATCAATGCACTTAACGGTAACATTGTCAAGGCAGTGAGCAGAATTCCCTGGCGAATCCGTTGCTTGAGTTCTGGCCAATTTTCGGGAGCGGCTAGTCGGGAAAATACTGGCAGTAGGGGCACTAGAATGACATTGGAGATAATACCTAGGGGGGTATTCACTAAAAGATTGGCATAGTTTAAGCTAGCAGCAGCGGCATCGGCTTGGGGCAGAAAGGAGGCAAAGAATAAGTCGGTGTAGACATTAATATGTAGCATCCCAGAGGAAAAGGTGGCAGGAGCCATGACCTGCATCACGTCTTTGACTCCAGGGATACCCCAGTTAAATCGTAGGCGTATTTTACCTAGGCCACTGCGCCACTGAGCGATTTGCTGCACTATCCATTGAAGAGTTGCTCCAGCAAGGGTACCCCCAGCTAAGACAATCCCACCGATCATGGCAAATTCGGGATTACTAATTTCTTTGCCCAACTGTAGGGCTAATATTCCTAAGCCAACAATGACGGTGATGCTGGAAAATAAGGGACTGACGGCGGGTAGCCAGTATTGATCGCTAGCATTGAGGGTACCAAAGCCAATGCCAATTAATCCGGCTAGCACTGCCATGGGTGCCATAATCTGTAATTGCCGGATTGCGATCGCTCTTACTTCTAACCCTTCTGGGGTATCCTGAAACCCTGGTGCTAGAATATCAATTAAGAGCGGAGCAAATAGCACTAGAGCAATGGTTACCAGTAACAGGATGCACGCGACTAAGGTAGTTACTGTTTCCACCAGCCGTGGGGCTTCTGATTTATCTCGTTTAGCGAGAACACTAACTAAGGCGCTATGAAACGGTCCGTTAATGCCACCGAGGAGGATTAATAAAAACCCGGGGATCACGTAAGCATAGCTGTAGGCGTTGATAACCGGACCAACTCCAAAGGCTGCTGCCATGGCTTGTTGGCGGACTAAGCCAAATACTTTACTAATAATGGTGGCTACTGCGACAATCCCGGCAATGCCAGCTAGGGAACGAGTGGTTTTCTGGTTTTCAGACACAAATCGTTAATAAAATTAATAGTTAACGTGCTTATTTTAAGGGATCCCTTGTTGTTGACCCTTGACAGTTGACGGTTGGTAGGGTGTAGCAGCTAGCTTGGTTTTATCTAAGTGCCTTTCAGGGTGTTATCACCCTAGTAAAAAGGTTTGTTATTTCTTTAGATTAAACCATGACTACAGAATTTTTTTATGCTAATTTACCCCTTTTAGAAAACTTCATCGATATTACTGACTCTCGTAATTTTGAATCGGTTCCCAGGGATTGGTATGTTGTGATTAGCGATATTATTGGTTCGACTCAAGCTATCGAATCAGGACGCTACAAAGAGGTTAACCTATTAGGAGCCTGCTCCATTGTCGCTGTTTTAAATATAGCAGGTAATTTAGACATTCCTTTTGTGTTTGGGGGAGATGGAGCAACTCTGTTGATTCCTCCTTCTCTGTTTGCCCCTGCTCGGGAAGCCTTATTAGCCACTAGTCAGCTAGCCAGGGAAGAATTTGGGATGGAATTGCGGGTGGGTGCAGTACCTATGTCTGATGTCAGAGTAAATGATTATGATGTTAAATTAGCGAAGCTCAAGGTATCTGAAAATTATTATCAGGCTATATTTACTGGAGATGGTTTGAGTTATGCTACTGAATTGATTAAACATCCAAATACGAGTAACCTCTACCTTTACCAAAACCCTACTGATAATGCTAAAGCTGATTTTTCTAATTTAGAGTGTCGCTGGCAAGACATTCCAAGTAAATATGGTGAAACGATCAGCTTGATTGTTAAAGCAACGTCTAATCAAGGAGATTTAGCTAATTTAACTTATCGAAAAATTATTGAAAAAATTGACACTATATATGGAAGTGAAGAGCTTTTAAATCCAGTTGATAAAAACTATTTAAATCTAGGGTTTAGTTATCAAAAATTAAGTGCTGAAACTCGGCTGTGCGCCCAGTCGAGTAAGCTAAGCCATAGGATGCTCTATTTTTTAAAAATCTGGTTTGAGAATTTCTTGGGCTGGTTGTTGATGAGGTTGAAAGTGAAATTTCCAGATGGAGACTGGGGAGCCTATAAACGAAATGCGATCGCAGCAACAGATTACAGAAAGTTTGATGATATGTTACGCATGGTGATTGCTGGCAATGAAGCACAACGAAAACAATTAACAGACTATTTAGAAAAGAATTATAAACAAGGTAAATTAGTGTATGGTCTGCATATTTCAGACCGAGCACTGATGACCTGTCTGGTATTTGAGCGCCATGGACGCCAAGTACATTTTGTGGATGGTGCAGACGGAGGCTACGCCGTAGCGGCGAAAGATATGAAGGATAGACTTAAGGAGAATGCTACTGATAGCAAATCCGCTTTTAGAACACCCGTTAATCCAGATGACTAGCCATCAATACAAGTTAGGATAAATCAGATAAATCAGACTAGCATAAGGCAATAGCTATAGCGCTGCGCTAGTTCCCTACTCCCTACTCCCTACTCCCTACTCCCTGTTCCCTGTTCCCTGTTCCCTGTTCCCTGTTCCCTTTGCTATAGCGAATAATTACACTGGCTTAATAGTAATGTCTTGATAGTCGGGATGTCTAAGAATAAAGCATTTTGCGCCAATAGTGATTTGGGCAATCTGGGATGAAAGCTTACATAATCCATCCCTGACTTCTGAATTTGGACAGTGAATGATTAAGCTGTCAGTAGCAGTAACCCACTCTAGCTTACAGAGTTGAGTTAGAGGAATTTCTGTCTTAATTTGGCTTAGTCCTTGACTCAGTTGTTTAAATTTATGTAGCCATTGGGACTCTTGCAAGTTTTTCTCTAGCTTGCTTTTCAATGGGTCTTCTTCTTGATTAGGCATGATATCATGATAGGATTTGTTATTGTGTCAGGAGTCAGGAGTCAGGAGTCAGCAGTCAGCCTGGTTGACTTACAAAAGATCATAGCGTAGGTTGGGTTGAGGCAACGAAACCCAAAACCAGTCAGGCTTTTCTTGGGTTACGCTATCCCTAACCGCTCCCTACGGGATAATCAGCATTTCAAGGGTTTTGTCAGTCAATCAGCAAATTTACTCATCTCCAAAATTTGGTTTGAGTATATAATCACAAAAAAGGCTTACATATTTTTGTAATGTATTTAGTCTTGGGTAATTAGCGATTTTAAATAAAAAAAGGAGAACAAATATGCCAAGAAATGGATGGTATACAGGAGATAGTGATAACGTTACCGATGATGGTAACGTTAATGGCTGGGCAGATTTGTCAGGTCAAGCTTTTGGAAACAGTATTGCAGGTGGTTTGTCCTATAGATTTGGATCTGTTATCAACAACTATGGAACTTGGGGACAGCTTATCTATGCGACTAAAAATGACTTAGCAGCTGAGGACTTATCCAATCCTTCAGGACTTAATGGAAATATGCCAAGTAACCCAGGACCAGGCAATTCTAATTGGGTACAAGGACATTTGGTTAATGGTGAGTGCGGAGGTAGTGGAAATAAAGCCGCTTATCTGACTCCTATTACAGGCAATTTGAATAAGTTGCATGCGGGGTATGAAGCTGTCTTACAACGCCTTGTCAATCGTGGTTCAGCATCAGGATCGTCAACTATCAGTTTCAATCCCAACAAGATACCAAATTCGCGTTTGATTTATCGAACCCATGGGTTGACTCCTCCTGCGCCTGGTGGATTTACGACTGTACCTAAAGCAATATGTGTAAGTCTTGGAATAGTTATTAATGGATTAATGAAGTCTGAAGCTGATGTTCAAAATGAATTTAATAATCCTGGAACAACCAAATGGTTTGCTGACAGGTACTATAAATCTGAAGGAAAGAGTGATCGAGACAAGATAATACAAATGATCGGAGGAGTAGAATTGGGCTACTAGGACTTACGCATTGACAAAATAGAAAAAATGTGCAATCAAAAAGAGCCGCAGAGCGGTGTGCGTGCTTTTTTCTCTACAGTGTTTTACTAGGGGATAAGCTATATATAGCGTTTCTCATAGCTATGAGGCACAGAGATTTTTTTCATTATTACCTATTCCCTGTTCCCTAAAATTACCTGTTCCCTAAAACCCATAATTTTGTACCTCATGAGTTGGAGAATTGCTATATAATATAATGGTTCAAAAATAATCCCCCTAGTAAGTTCTTTGGATGTTGAGACATCAGGAGAGACGGATTGATCCGTTTTCTCCTGTTTTCATAATATGCAAATTAAGGGTAAAAACCTACGAGTATGCTTTTGAATAAGTTTTATCAGTCAACCAGGCAGTCAGCAGTCAGCAGTCAGCAATCAGCTTATTTTGTTCAAAAGGACTTCAGGTAGCGTGGCCATTCGCCAAGGCCAATGGCTGATACGCGACACGCTGATAGCTTACGTTATTGTGATCTCCTCAATTCCCCTGGAATAATTCAGCAACTTTCCCCCTTAAAGCCTCAACGCTCAGCGGTAAATTGCTTATAAGCTGTTTCGAGATTATCCTTGTATAATCCTTGGAATTTATAAGTCTTATAAGCAGCAGGGATTTGGGAATAGTTGGCCAGCACTTGTTCTTGAGTCAGAGACTTTTCTTTCCAAGTTAACGCTAATTGTTCCAGTTGCTCTAAGTAAGTATGTAAGGTGTCCCCAAGGAGTTTTAGATGGCATGATTGATAGTTAGCTTCCTAAATTCATCATTTGTTAACGCACTACTGCTCCTGATCCAACCAAACCGCTAAATCCGTTGCTGTCTCAAAATTCAACAACGCTTCACTCAATTCCTCCAATCGAGTAATGGATAATCCCTCAATCCGCTGTTGGAGCACAGGGTCAAGTAAACCTAACCTCAGGGTTAGCAAACGCATCACAATTAATACCGCTTCCTCCTGCTTGCCGCGCTGGCGTCCCTTTTGGATAATATCTTGATAGGTAACTGATTCTTCCATAACTTCCTCCCTCAACAATCGACGGACTAAATCTTTCTCAAACCGTAAACCAGCCAGCACATCCACACAGGCCGCTAGGGTTCGGAGTTGACCTTGTTCTTCAATTCTATCGACTTCAGCAACCACTTGCTCTAACAATAGATTAGGCCGATTACTCCTAGCTAAAGTGGCCAAGGGTAACAGAGCGCGATTGGCCAACAGTGGTTGAGGGTCTTGCTCCCAAAGACGAATTATTCTATAACGATGCCAGGTGTTAGTATCCCTAAACTCATTAGTAAATACCATCTGTGATGTCGTAGACTTGAGAAAAATTACCACCTGCTCAATGGGACATCGGTACTTGCGGTGTAGTCTGACCCAATAGTCCAACATCCGAAATGGTAATGGTGGCTCGGATGGGGGTAGGGTTTGAAATTCTAGGTGCAGAATTTGGTTTGTACTTTGGAGTACAGTCAGAGCATCAGCTTGAATTGGTTCACTACTCAATTCGGTTTTAAGTACCTGAATATCCCGAGGTTCTTCACCCAATAGCCAATGAAAAAACTCCGATGGGTATTCTTCGGCTAAGTATTTACAAATATTATCGTAGGCCAAGGCAAATTGTTCAAAGTTAACACTATCTCAGATACTGTAGTGAATCTGAGCTAAAAAAGTGATCGCACCCGGATCTTGTTTATTGAGTCAAGTTATGATAGCCGAGCACTTTTGATTTTGATATAGCAATTCGATCCCCCGTTGGTCCCCCTTATCAAGGGGGACTTTGAGGTTGAGAAGCCTACCTCATAAAAGCAATAAACGCACTTAAAATCTAGAGAAGACCTGATGAGATTAGGTCTTCTCAAAATTATTTCTGTCAACTTACGGCGGTTTGCATAACTATCAGGTGCGCTTTCTGTATTAAGAATTAAATTCGCCACGGGTCGCACCTCAGGTACACAGGATTGTTTTCCCACTTCTGACTTCCCCTCCTGGGAGGGGTTAGGGGTGGGTTCCTCTTCCCTACTCCCTGCTCCCTGCTCCCTGCTCCCTAAAAACCCAGAACTTTGTACCTAACTGAATTGCAAACCGCTGTAAGAGCACCATTAACCCGTTCACCCACACCCGAAAACTTATTATCCCGTAACCAAATCCTCAACTGCTTCTAGATCAGTCGGTAAGCCAGCGGTCAACACCTCTGCTCCTGTCTCGGTAATCAACACATCATCTTCAATCCGAATCCCCCGCACATCATCAAATTCTGCCAATCTATCCCAGTCCACCACATCTTTGTAAGTTGACCGTCGCTCTGGGTCATTCAAAATCCCTGGAACTTGATAAAATCCTGGTTCAATTGTCACCAACATCCCTGCTTCCAACAGTCGGTCTAGTCGCAGGAAGCCCAAGCCAAAGCGATCGCTTCTTTCCCGTCCTGGTGCATACCCTGCCAAATCCCCTAAATCTTCCATATCATGGACATCTAATCCCAGCAAATGACCAACACCATGGGGAAAGAATAAAGCATGGGCATCCATTGCTACTAAATCCGAGATGTCTCCTCGCAGAATCCCCAAATCTATCAATCCCTCAGCCATCACCCCTGCTGCTGTCATATGAATCTCTCGATATTCCACCCCAGGGTAAAGATTCTTGATACAGAAATCATGGGCTTCTTTGACCACATTATATATATCCCGCTGAGTAGGGGAAAATTTGCCACTCACCGGCCAAGTACGGGTAATATCCGCCGCCCAACCCATAGGGGTTTCTGCTCCTACATCCGCCAGCAGTAACTCTCCCGGTTGCAGGGAATGGTGATACTCACCATTGTGGAGCACTTCCCCATGAACGGTAACAATACTTGTGTAAGCACGGGTCATATTATGGGCAATAATTACCCCTTCCATCGCTCCCCGCACTTCCGCTTCCAGTTTAGCCTTGGGAGTAGCTGCCATTCCCGCTTTATGAGCAGCCATCGAAACCTCAGCGGCTTGGCGCAACTCCGATAATGCCCCCTCGTCATGGTATAACCGTAGGGATATTATCGCTTTCGCTAAATCCAAGTCAATCCCTTCTGGAGCATCAGCGGCTCCCACAGCACGACCTAATAGTTCCTGTTGTTGGCTGTAAGTAGTGGGATTTTGAACAGCAATGGTTGCTGCTCCCTGAGAATGCGATTCGGCAAAGCCGACGCTATGCGATCGCAATTCTGAAAGGGGAAAAACCCGATTAGCCCCAATCATCTCAGCAATTTCCTCAGGTGAAGGCACTTCTCCGTGCCACAACGCACTACCAGGGGCTGGCTTATCCATGAATAAATCCAGTTTGCCATCATTGAGGCCAATTACCGCATTAGTTAGAGGTAAACCAGCAAAATACAAGAAGTGACTGCTAGCCCGAAACGGGAACGAATTGGCTCGAAAATTCCGAGGACTAGGATGTCCAGACCAGAGCATTACTGGAAAATCCACCAGCTGAGCCAATTTTTGACGCCGTTGCTGTAGTTTAGTGGCTAGAGAGCCGTCTTGGTTGTTAATCATCGGATTTATTATAATTTATTTGTTGAACCTTCACCGTTGAATAGTTATAGCCTAAATTCCACAGGTCTTGTGGAATTTGTTCAAAATTATCCCCAGGATCTACCTGAGATTAAAATATCGCCAGTGATCGGCTTTGGAATGAGCAATGGCAATGTTCTTGGTCTCAGCAAAATCCAACTGTGGAAACTGAACCAGAACAGATTAACACAACAGATTAATGCGAAAGCATCATCTCCAATGCTCTGGCTAACACTTATAGAAGTTATATAGCAATTCTGTTTCCCATGAGGTACAAAGAGATCCCCCTAAATCCCCCTTAAAAAGGGGGACTTTGAGCTTGATAATTGTACCTCATACATGCAATAAACGCTATAATACTCATTAGCGAAACAAGATTTTTTTCCAATCCCCATGCTCTTCACCCTGCTCCCTACTCCCTACTCCCTACTCCCTATTCCCTGTTCCCTAAAACCAATAACTTTGCACCTCACCGAATTGATAAATTCTAGATAATTGCTATATTAAATAGTTGAAATATCAAACACAGAAATATGGTTATCGCTCAACTGTTTAATATTGCCAATATCTTCGTTTTGCCCTTTTGGCTCCTAATCATTGTCTTGCCAAATTGGGGGATTACCAGGCGAGTAATGGAATCCTATCTTCCCTTCGTTGTTCTAGCAGGTTTATATATTTACCTATTTATTAATAGCATTACACCAGAATCCGCCCAAGCCTTCTCAAGTACTCAGTTAGCAGATATTGCCCACTTCTTTAGTGACGAAACCGTTGCTGCTACTGGCTGGATACACTTCCTAGTTCTGGACTTGTTTGTAGGGCGTTGGATTTATTGGCAAGGGCAACAGGCTGGTATTTGGACTATTCACTCCCTAATTCTATGCTTATTTGCCGGACCAATCGGACTCCTTTCTCATATTATCACCGCTTGGGTTACCAAGAAATCTACCTCAGATACTCCCTTAGACCCTGAAACTACGAGTCCATCACAGACATAATCAGCGCTTTTGTATTTGATTTGTAAACACAGGTATTGCTTAAAAATGCAAGAGGCAAGAGGCAAAAGGCAATAGGCAATAGGCATTTATGCAAAAGAAACCCAGGTGTAATCCCTCCTGATAGAGGCTACGCCTGGGTAAAGTTTTACGGAGCTCAAAGCCTTTGAAACCTATTTGCGTTCCGCTATTTTTGAGGCCGCAGGTTTCGAGCAATTTTGCCTACAAGAACTGGATCAATTGCGCGATCGCTTTATTCGATATGAAGCCGTGTGGCGAGGAGTAGCCCAGAATGAATGGTTAGAAGAAAATCCCTTACTAATGGCTGAAATGCCCGAGCATTTAAAGGCTCACGAAGTCAATTTAGAAGTTAGCGATCGCTTACGCCAGTTATCTACTGCTTTAGCAAAGGGAGTAGGGAGTAGGGAGTAGGGAGTAGGGAGCTTGTAGGGTGGGCAAAAACAGTTTGGTTATTTTGATAATTAATGATTAGATTACTTTGCCCACCCTACTCCATCTAACTTCAACCTTCAACCCCCTAACCTTCAACATCGTATCAACCATACCAAACAGATTCAACCTTCTCAATTACCTCTTGTACCGAATTCCCATCACTCAAAACCGTGACATGACCTAACTTACGTCCTGGGCGGGATTGAGTCTTACCATACCAATGGACAAACGCTCCTGGTAAACTGGCTAAGGTCTGCCGTTTCTGTTGGTAATCATCCTGGGAAGACTCATAACCCAAAAGATTGACCATTACTGCACTGGCACAATGCATCTTTGGGCTACCTAAGGGTAAACCCACCACAGCTCGCAGTTGCTGCTCAAATTGAGAGGTTTCGCAAGCATCAATGGTGTAATGGCCAGAATTATGGGTACGAGGGGACACTTCATTAACCAAAACCTTGTGATTGCTAGTCAGGAATAACTCAATCCCAAAGACTCCCACTACGTCTAAACTTGTCAGCAGAGTTTTTGCGATCGCATTCACCTCCGCCACCGTATCTGGGCTAATCTGGGCTGGTGCAATAACTCGCCGACACACCTGTTCTTGCTGCTGAGTTTCCACCACCGGGTAAACCACCACCTCCCCATCTACAGAACGGGCAGCCATTACTGCCAACTCCCGTTCAAAGGGAATAAACTCTTCTAGCACCACAGGCTGATTGCCTAACTGCTTCCAAGTTTCCTGTAAGCTATGACTGTCTTTAATAATAAAGGTACCCTTGCCGTCATAACCTTGGCGTCGCGCTTTCAGCACCAGAGGAAACTCTAACTGACTCAGGTTGATTGGGGTCCGAGAAGGGCGTTGCTGATTCTGGGTATGATTTTGCCCCCCTAGCCCCCCAGCGAGCAATCCCTCGCTGGGGGGAACAAAACTCTGAAAGTCCCCCAAAGTTGGGGGATTTAGGGGGCTTGACCAAAACCAAACGATCGCGGATTCATACTTCAATTCAGCAACGCCCCGAGAAGAGGCTAGGGACTTTAATTCCTCCTTACCCACTTCCCCCTCCAGACTGATGAACTCTGGCTGGGGTAAACCAATGCGATCGAAATAGCAGCGTTGGTGATATTTATCCAACAGTGGCGCTAGAGCCTCTAGTCGGGGGTAAAAGCAAATTCCCCGCTTTGCCAGACATTTCAGGGCATCGAGGTTAATAAATTCATTCTCAAAGGTAATCACATCACAGCGAGATGCCATTTGCTCGGTAGCGATCCCATCATCAATAGCAGCAAAGATAGTTTCAGCAGCAACACGGACAGCTGGATCAGTAACATTAGGAGTTTGAACCACTAGCCGAATACCCAAAGACTTGGCAGCCATTGCCATCATCCAGGCCAGTTGTCCTCCACCAATTACACCTACTCGTTTAATCGACATCCCAAAGACTCACAAGCGCAACACCAGTTTTCAGATGCACCTTGCTTAGCAAACAGTTATCAAATTTGGACACCATCCAGCATACCATCGCTCAAGTCAGCCCCATCGATCGTGAATGTTAACCGTTGACCATCAAATAGTCAACATTCAACATTCAACAGTCAACAGTCAACATTCAACATTCAACATTCAACAGTCAACATTCAACAGTCAACATTCAACACCTTACCAACACCCTAAAGACTTACGAGTCATCACACCAGTGGTAGGGTTCACGCCAGTTGCTACATCGCAGAGTTTTAACCGTTCTCTGACCGGTTGGATCAGGGTGCTACTAAAATCAGCACCAGTGATGTTAGCCCCATCAAAACTGGCACGTTGCAGTAAGGAACGAGTAAAGATGGCATCAGTTAAATCTGCACCATTGAAGCTAATGTTGTAGGTGTCGCTGTTGGTCAAGTCTGCTCCATGGAGATTAGCATTATTCAGGGTAGTATGTTTGATAGATGCTTTGATCAATTTGGCATCGGCTAAGTTAGCCTGGTCCAAATTGCAATAGGTAATTTTGACTTCCTGTAAGTCTTGACCAGATAAGTCTGCTCCCACGAGTTGTTTCCCATCGCAGGCTATACTCTTGGCGTGAACGGGTAAGGGATAACAAAAAACAGAGCACGCAAATAAGAATGTAACCAGTAGCCGGAAAAACATAAAGATTTATTGCTGGAATCGTCCAACTCAATCATACTGTGCTGCATAATCACTTGAGTTACACCCAAGTAACTAGCACCAAATACTGCTCAGCCATCTTAGAGGTTAATAGATCATGGCGAGCACCTTGAACAAATGCGATCGCTCTTTAGGACAACAAGGCTAATGTAAGCATTCAGCTATCAGCTATCAGCCGTCAGTGGTCAGTGGTCAGTGGTCAGTGGTCAGCGGTTAGCCGTTTGCCTTTGGCACCTCAAGTAGCACCATCTGTAGCCCATAAGCTGATAGCTGATAGCTGACGGCTGATAGCTTACAGGCTAATCTTGCCAGAATCGCTAAAATCATAGTAAGCGATATTTTTGTGAGATCGATGCTTAATATACTTTTGACTTGGCTGCTAAGTGCTATCTCACTAATGATTACTGCTTACCTGGTACCAGGAATTACCATTAGTGGTTTTGGTGCAGCTGCTGTAGCGGTAGTAGTCATTGGTTTAGTTAACGCCATCATTAGACCGATTCTAGTGATTCTGACCTTGCCCATCACAATTTTATCCATGGGACTATTTCTGTTGGTGATTAATGCTATCACCCTCTCCCTGGCATCCTATTTCACTCCTGATACGTTTGTAGTGAACGGTTTCTGGGCAGCTTTTTTCGGGGCTATCGTTCTGACTTTGGTGTCTAGTCTTATCAATAGCTTGGCTTCTAATCAAGTTTAATCGGATGGCCGGGACTTGTCAGCTTGGTTACGGGCGCGAGTTATTATATAGTTGGCACTACTTTAGCTGGCACTACTTTAGCTGGCACTACTTTTAGTAAACTATGCTTCTTAGCTTAAGTTTTCAGCTGCAAGGGCTGACTAGTAAATAGCTGATAAATAGCTGAAAGCTGACAGATCAAAGTATAGCTTTAGTTGAAGTTAGTGTACAGTTTTTTTTTAATTGCCAAGGCTCAAAGTACAGGAAACATAGATTTAGACTAACCCAAGCTGTGTAAATTTCGGGGTGCTTAAAGGGTTAGTATATAGATTCGTTTATGTCAAACAACTATAGTACAACCACACCATTTTACCTTGATAGTAATACTTATAAATCAGAAGCTAAAACGATTAAACTAATCAAAAACTAAGAACATAATCAAAAACTCATCAAGTTTAACAACTATAGCAGCAAGTTTCAATTGGTATACTTATGATAACGTCCTAGGGAGTAGGGATTAGGGAGTAGTAATAAAAAAGGCAGGGACATTATCAGTATCATAAACGCTATAATCAAATTGTTTTTATTTAGGAATTGGTTAATTATAATATTAAGGTAAAATTTTCAAGCTTTCATAAGTTTTGATAAGTCATAATTATGAATTATCATAATTTCTCTTTCTTTTCAGAACACCAAACTAGTGATTAATCGATGAAAAGACTAAAGTTCTTGATATTCTGTCTGTGTGGATTCGTCTTGGTACTATCCCCTTTGTACCTCCAAACCATAGCTCTATCTACTCCAAGCGGCAATAGTTTGGGTCAACATTTGGATCAAAAGATTGTTTACTCGCCCCAGCTAACCTTAGCCCATAGCCAAGTTCAAACTACAGAAATTGCTGAAGACCCCTCAGAGGCACCCTCAGAGGAGTTATCCGATTCAGATAGTAGTGATTCCAAGTTAAAGCCATTTGATAAGGTCGTAGAAGATGCGGAAAAATTAGCAGGATTACTCACCCTCTACCGCAATAAAGAAAAAGAAAAAATTTATTTAGAAATTGAACCGGATCAACTAAATAAAAATTTCCTATGTGTTGTCACCCTTGCTTCGGGAATTGGGGAGTTGGGGCTCCAAACCGGTTGGCCAGTTAATGATTTTTTGTTCCAATTCCGCCGCCGACAGAAGACCATAGATTTAGTCATACCAAATATCTACTTCCGTACTCGACCCGGTGACCCCCAAGAGCGTTCTGTTAAGCGTTCCTTCAGTGATTCGGTGCTATATTCCCTGCCCATTACCAGTATTCATCCAGAACGAAAGACTCTGTTGGTGGATTTAACACCACTCCTCGTCAGCGATGGGTCTTTTTCTGGACTAGCATCGGCTTTTCCTTGGATATTAGGAGGTAGTTATGTAGTAGACCCTCAAAAATCCTATGTCAGTGACGCTCAAGCATTTCCGTTGAATGTAGAGATTGAGTCAGTTTATGGCTTTTCTGGTGGGGGAGATTTATTCTTTCCCTTAAGGAGTCTCCCAGATCAACGAGCATTTAATCTTAGTGTCCGCTATAGCTTTTCTCAACTACCGACTAACAATGGTTACCGTCATCGACTCGCGGATGAACGAGTAGGCTATTTCATCAGTGCTTATCAAAATCTATCCAATCAAAACCGCAAACAACCCTTTATCCGTTATATCAGGCGCTGGCATTTAGAAAAACAAGACCCTACTGCTACGGTATCCCCCCCAAAAGAACCGATTGTGTTTTGGATTGAAAATACTGTACCTCTGGAGTACCGAGATGCAATTCGGGAGGGGATTTTGATGTGGAATGAAGCGTTTCGGGAGGCAGGGTTTGACAATGCCATTGAAGTGCGGCAAATGCCAGATGATGCAACCTGGGACCCGGCTGATATTCGCTACAACACCATTCGCTGGTCGAATTCTTTTCCCTCATTCCCAGGCATTATCGCTATGGGGCCATCCCGAGTGAACCCCTTGACTGGGGAAATCTTGGATGCAGACGTGATTATTGATGCTAATGCGGTGCGCTGGATCAAAGCGGAATACCAGGCTATTGCTTCCCAGCCTCAATCCCAGGCATTATCTGGGTTATCCCAATTCGCGTTTAATAGTTCCCTGTGTAGTAATGGCATCAAAGTTCCTTACCTCAAATTGCAGGAAATCCTCAAGAGCAATCCTGGCAAAGCGGCTCAGTTGAGCCTACCAGCTGGGCAATTCCTGAGCGGACTAACCCAAGTCCCAGACCATGAGTTATGTTTTGCCATGGTATCAGCTCAGCAAGCTAAGTTTGGAGCATTGTCTCTATCGATGGTAAACCACCAGTTGCCCAGTGGTGAGGAAATGAAAACCTTCATCAATCAGTATTTGCGCTACCTGACGGCTCATGAAGTTGGTCATACTCTGGGATTGCGCCACAATTTCCGGGGCAGCACCATGTTGAGTCCAGAGGAATTGAATAATACTGAGATTACCCGCAATAAAGGGCTAGTCGGGTCAGTCATGGATTATGTCCCAGTTAATCTAGCGCCAGAGGGAATGGAACAGGGAGATTATTTCTCTACAGTGGTTGGTCCCTATGATAAGTGGGTGATTAAGTATGGCTACACTCCGATTGATGCTCTGACTCCTCAACAAGAATTACGCACACTGCGCAAAATTGCGGCTGAAGCCTCTGAAATGGGACTATCCTATGCAACAGATGAGGATACTTTCGATTTTATTGACCCAGAAGCTAAGGTTTGGGACCTTAGTAGTGATCCATTGCGCTACTCTCAGTGGCAAATGGAGAATGCTAAGGGAATTTGGAAACGCTTGAACACCAGTTACCTGTTGCCTCAAGAAAGTGCTGGGGATTTACGCGATCGCTTTGATACGGTCTTCTCCTATTTCTTTGAAAACGCTATGTCCCTTACTGGTTATATTGGGGGACAAACCTTTAATCGAAACTACACTGGTGGCAAGACTGGCACACTCCCCTTTGAACCCATCCCTGTGGAAAAACAGCGTCAGGCTTTAGCCATGCTCGGGGAGTATATGTTTGCTGAAGATACCTTTAACTTCTCACCCCAACTCCTCAACCAGTTAGCCCCATCTCGCTGGACTCACTGGGGTGCTTTTACCACTATTTTCCCCCTAGATTATCCCATTCATGAGCGAGTGATGTTAATTCAAACTATGGTGCTGGGGGATTTATTTTCATCAGAACGGTTGGCTCGTTTGCGGGATGCTCAACTCAAAACTAGTTCCGGGGAAGCCTTGACCATGGCAGAAGTGTTTGACACTGTTCAAGATAGCATCTGGAAACTAGATAGTAACGCTAAGATTGAGCCAATCTCTAGCTTGCGTCGGGGATTGCAACGGCAGTATATGAGTCTTTTAGTGAACATGGCACTGCGCAATTCCAATAGTCTAGAAAATGCCCGCACCTTCCCTGAATTTATTATTGCTATCCAAACCTTTAATACTCCCGAGGATGCTCGGGTGTTAGCCCGGTATAAACTCCGTCAATTGCGGGATGCGATCGCAAACACCTTGAACAAACAAGGGAAAAACCTTGATACTGCTAGCTTAGCCCACTTAGAAGGGGCACGCGATCGCATTACTAAAGTGTTGGATGCACCGTTGCAATCGGAATGAATCATGACTTGAGCCGTAAGCTATCAGTTTTCAGCTATCAGCTATCAGCTATCAGCTGATAGCTATTAGCTTATGGGTTAGGTCACAGGCTGGAAGCCTGTGCCACAGTGCTTGAGGTGCTTTTGAATTAAATAAGCTGAGCGCTGACCACTGACCACTGACCACTGACGGCTGTTCGCGGTGGAACAGGCATCTTGCCTGTTTCGCTGGAAGCCTGTGCCACAGTGCTTGAGGTGCTTTTGAATTAAATAAGCTGAGCGCTGACCACTGACCACTGACCACTGACGGCTGTTCGCGGTGGAACAGGCATCTTGCCTGTTTCATTTCCCGGCTGTGGTCTTCTCAGGAATTTTTTTTTCCTGGCAATAGTACCCTTAAGGGTACTGCCGACCTAGGAATACTTTTTAGATATTAGAAAAGGGTTGAAGGTCAGTGAGATTGATTCACCTGATTTCCAGCCCTAAGTACCTAATTGAATTAAAAAGTAAACCAGAGTCATGAGTAATCTAAAAAAGAGTATCTTGATCGTTTTAAGTTCTTTGATTGTTGCAGCAATAACGATGTTGCCAGCCCAGTCTGCCTTTGCCGCTAATGGGTGTGGTGGAAGTGACTGCATCCAACATGAACTTCGCACTCAAGCTGCTTGTACATTGCAAGGATCTGACCAGTCTGGTCTACCTCCAACTGGAAAAACTCCTGGATGGTATAAAGGACTAAATACAGAGATCGACCATCAGATTTTAGGGGGTGATGTTGTTGCCTATAAAATTCGTTGGTTCAATGGTTCATGGTCTGGCTGGTATGTCACAGGAGTTAATGATATCGATTGGAAGTTTAACACTAGTCCTAATGATATGCGTCGTGTTTGGAGCTATTTTACTGACCACCAACATCAATACATTTTGTGTAAATAACTGGTGCAAATAACCCTGATGTCTAATAGATTTATTGATAGACAATAAGACTATCAAGACGTTTATAGATGTCTTCCTCTATGGAAGACATCTTCCTCTTTTATGGGATGCCAGGATTACGTCTGGAGGGTGAATCGCAATGCATGCTGTTTGACCCGGTGGGTGTAACGGGCATCTTGCGCGGTGGAACAGGCATCTTGCCTGTTTCATTTTCCCACGCAACTTTTGCCTATTGCTAGCATGCCTATTGCCTTGCGCGTAGCGCTATACCAATCCGTTGCC
>NZ_JAAHHZ010000113.1:0-19519 GCF_010672005.1 Moorena sp. SIO4A5
AGGTTAGCTGGTTGAAGGTTAGCTGGTTGAAGGTTAGCTGGTTGAAGGTTAGCTGGTTGAAGGTTAGCTGGTTGAAGGTTAGCTGGTTGAAGGTTAGCTGGTTGAAGGTTAGCTGGTTGAAGGTTAGGAGGTTGTTCGCCTTTGGCGTTCCGGTAGGGTAGGTTATCGGAGTTTGAACCTGTAACTTGTAACCCGTTAACCTGTAACCCGTTAACTTGTAACCCGTTAACCTGTAACCCGTTAACTTGTAACCCCTTAACCTGTAACCCTGGATTAATCACCGAGTCGTTATCAACTTTATATATAAGTTGTGCCTCTGACCATCCTGTCTTGTTAATAATGGGATTGTGATCACGATTGGCAAATTTGGCTAATGTTTTGAGATCTATGGTAGGAGCAACGGGAATCACAAAGCGAGTTTGGGGTCTAGCCCTATGAATGTGTTCAGCGATCGCTAAAGACAAAGGCACTCCCTGAGCTAGTTTGGCTGGTTTTGACCCCGGTAATAGTGCGATCACTTCAGTGGAATGTTCAAGGGTATCTTCCGTTAAACTTGCAATCTGAGAACCTGTAACCTTCAACCCCTGAGTAACCTGTAACTCCTGATTAACCTGAGAACCTGCAACCTGTAACCCCTTATTAACCTGTAACCCTCTAATCTCTGCCATTAAATCCCCCACTATGGTGAATTTGTGGGCATAGTTCTTAGGCACTTGAGCGATAATATCGGGTTTCATCACGCCAAAGTGGTCAATCCAGCGGTACCAACGAGCATCCCACTCGGCATAGACAACACTGCGATACCCTAAGCGCTTACTAATCACTACTGGGAAAAATTGGTCTCCCCCTAGGAATAGAACAACCCCTTTTGGATGCCAGTCCCAGTTTTCCGCTGTCTTGCCCCACAACAAGAATGGCAAAAAATCCTCTGCTGCCTGAACCCGGTCTACTTCTGGGTAGGATTTTGCGATCGCATCTTCTTTGCCCGTGGCATGAGGGCAAGGAGATAGCACTACCGATATCCGGAGTAATGAACGGTCATTCCCTAGAGTTTGCCGCAATGCCTTCACCACTGGTCGCACCCAGGTGGTCAACTCTCCTGGGCCATTGGACATAACTAAAATATCTGCTGCTGGCACTCTTCCCCACTCCTGATTATGACTATGTGGCTTTACTCAAGGCAAAGATTACTAAATCAGGACTTACTCCGTAAGCCCTTAAAATCTTAAGTAATAATTAAGGAGGAACGATAAGTAATAGTTTTATCAATCGATAAATTTTCCTTATATATACAACTAAGCTGACTTTTGTCAATGATTTTTATTGTTTATTTTTTTTAAGGTAAGCTGATTTAGTACTTCAGTAATTGTTAAGTAATTTTACAAAAATCAGTAATTTTTATATCGAATTGTATCAGATAACGGCTGAAACTCCCTGAAAGTATACGTTTTTTGATAGAAACTCTTTAGTTGGCAAAACAAAACCATCCCAACCAAGAGTGAGTGGTCACTGGTAGAGACGTTAGATAGCACATCTGTCAATAAAATCTAAATACGATCAAAACTATCAAAGGTGATCAGCCACTTACCGCCACTCAAGGTAAGGCACAGATAACGAATAATCAGGAAGGAGACCTAGCCGCATGTTCACTCACGTCAAGTCCACCATTAGACACATCACCCCGGAAGCCTTGAATGGGCGTCATTTGCTGAAGGTGGTCTATGTCGTGCTAGAACCGCAGTACCAAAGTGCATTATCAGCTGCTGTTCGCTCAATTAATCAAAATCAACCAGATATCGCTATTGAAATCAGCGGCTACCTCATTGAGGAACTCCGTGACCCAGAAAACTATGAAGACTTCCAACGGGATATAGCAGAAGCGAATATCTTTATCGCGTCACTAATTTTCATAGAAGACTTGGCCGAGAAGGTAGTAGCCGCTGTACAACCCAATCGCGATCGCTTGGATGCCGCAGTCGTATTTCCATCAATGCCGAAAGTGATGCGCCTGAATAAATTAGGTAGCTTCTCCATGGCCAATTTGGGGCAATCCAAGAGTGCGATCGCACAATTCATGCGTAAGCGCAAGAAAAAATCTGGGTCTTCCTTCCAAGACAGTATGCTCAAGCTGTTGCAGACCTTACCGAAAGTCCTGAAGTATATGCCCATGGACAAAGCTCAGGATGCTCGCAACTTCATGCTCAGTTTCCAGTATTGGCTAGGGGGGTCTTCTGATAACCTGGAAAACTTCTTGCTGATGCTAGCAGATAAGTATGTATTTAAGCGCGAGAAGAAAAACAGCGAAACCTCTGTCCAATTCAAAGACCCAGTGGTTTACCCAGATATGGGGGTTTGGCATCCTCTAGCACCGGAAATGTTTGAAGATGTCAAGGAATACCTGAACTGGCATAGTAGCCGTCAAGATATCTCAACAGACTTAAAAGACCCTCTTGCTCCCTGTATTGGTTTAGTCCTGCAACGCACTCACCTAGTGACAGGGGATGATGCCCATTATGTAGCCATGGTGCAGGAACTCGAAGCCATGGGAGCAAGGGTGATTCCCATCTTTGCTGGTGGTCTGGATTTCTCTAAACCTGTAGATACCTATTTTTCTGAGGAACATGGCAAAACCGTAGTCCCCTTAGTGGATGCTGTGGTATCTCTAACCGGCTTTGCTTTAGTAGGAGGTCCAGCACGGCAAGACCATCCCAAAGCTATTGAATCCTTAAAACGCCTCAATCGCCCGTATATGGTTACACTTCCCTTAGTCTTCCAAACTACGGAAGAGTGGGAAGATAGTGAATTGGGACTGCACCCGATTCAAGTAGCATTGCAAATTGCCATTCCAGAGCTGGATGGTGCCATTGAACCAATTATCCTATCCGGACGGGATGGCGCAACTGGAAAATCCATTGCGTTACAGGACCGGATTGAATCAGTAGCCCGACGGGTGATGAAATGGGCGAATTTGCGCCGTAAGCCCAAGCTTGAGAAGAAAATTGCGATCACAGTCTTTAGCTTTCCCCCAGATAAAGGCAATGTTGGGTCAGCGGCCTATCTTGATGTATTTGGTTCCATCTATAAAGTGATGGAAGCCCTAAACAACAATGGTTATGATGTCCAAGACTTGCCGGAATCTGCTGAGGCACTGATGCAAGAGGTGATCCATGATGCCCAAGCTCAGTACGCTAGTCCAGAATTGAATATTGCTCACCGGATGTCGGTGATGGAGTATGAACGGTTTACTCCCTACTCCACTCGCTTAGAGGAAAACTGGGGACCACCACCAGGAAATCTTAATAGTGATGGACAAAACTTGTTAATCTACGGCAAGCACTTCGGGAAGGTATTCATTGGAGTACAACCTACCTTTGGGTATGAAGGAGACCCAATGCTACTGTTGTTCTCCCGTTCCGCAAGTCCTCACCATGGCTTTGCTGCCTATTACACCTATTTAGAACAAATCTGGCAAGCGGATGCTGTGCTGCACTTTGGAACTCATGGGTCTCTAGAATTTATGCCAGGGAAACAGATGGGGATGTCTGGAGACTGTTATCCAGATAATTTAATTGGTTCTATTCCTAATCTGTACTACTATGCTGCCAATAATCCTAGTGAAGCAACCATTGCCAAGCGCCGCAGCTACGCTGAAACCATATCCTATCTGACTCCACCGGCAGAAAATGCTGGATTATATAAGGGGTTAAAGGAACTCAGTGAGTTAATTGGGTCTTATCAAACTCTCAAAGATACTGGGCGCGGTGTTCCCATTGTTAACACCATTATGGATAAGTGCCGCTTGGTGAATCTTGATCAAGATATTGCCTTGCCCGACCAAGATGCTAAGGAGCTGAGTGCGGAAGAACGGGATACCTTGGTCGGTCAGGTGTACCGCCGCTTGATGGAAATTGAGTCAAGGTTGTTACCCTGTGGGTTGCATGTGATTGGTAAGCCACCAACCGCAGAAGAAGCGATCGCAACTCTAGTCAATATTGCTAACTTAGACCGTAGCGAAGACGAAATCATCGGTTTACCCCGGATTATTGCTAACAGTATTGAGCGAGAGATTGATGAAATTTACAGCAACAATGACCAAGGCATCTTAGCTGATGTGGAATTGTTGCAAGATATCACCCAAGCTACCCGTGCTGCTGTTAGTGCTA
Organism: Moorena sp. SIO4A5; assembly: GCF_010672005.1. Classification (NCBI taxonomy): domain Bacteria; kingdom Bacillati; phylum Cyanobacteriota; class Cyanophyceae; order Coleofasciculales; family Coleofasciculaceae; genus Moorena; species Moorena sp. SIO4A5. The sequence goes on from NZ_JAAHHZ010000113.1 coordinate 4,164, forward strand.
TGGTTCAAGCTCAAATCGACAGCGATGGACGAGTCTCTAAAGTCTCTAAACTCAACTTCCTCAACCTTGGTAAAAAAGCACCTTGGCTAGAAGCTTTGCACAATCTAGGATATACCAAAGTAGATTCCGAAGCGATCAAGCCTCTGTTTGACTATCTGGAATTCTGTTTACAGCAGATAGTAGCAGACAACGAATTAGGAGCAATGCTCCAAGCCTTAGATGGGGAATATGTGCTGCCAGGTCCTGGTGGTGACCCGATCCGAAATCCCGATGTGCTACCGACCGGTAAGAATATTCACGCCCTCGACCCCCAATCCATTCCCACCCTAGCAGCAGTGAAATCTGCCAAAATCGTAGTAGACCGACTGTTGGCACGGCAAAAGCGAGATAATGATGGGGCTTGGCCAGAAACCATTGCCTGTGTGCTATGGGGTACCGATAATATTAAGACCTACGGGGAATCCCTAGCCCAAATTCTATGGATGGTCGGGGTTAAGCCAGTGCCCGATGCCTTGGGACGGGTGAATAAATTAGAACTAATTCCCTTAGAAGAGTTAGGTCGTCCTCGGATTGATGTGGTAGTAAACTGTTCCGGTGTCTTCCGGGATTTGTTCATCAATCAGATGAATTTACTCGACCAAGGGGTGAAAATGGCCGCAGAAGCCGATGAACCCCTGGAAATGAATTTTGTGCGGAAACACAGTTTGCAACAAGCTCAAGAGATGGGGATTAATCTACGGCAAGCTGCGACTCGGGTATTCTCCAATGCGTCTGGTTCCTATGCCTCCAATGTTAATTTAGCTGTGGAAAACAGCACCTGGGAAGAAGAAGCCGAGTTACAGAATATGTATCTCAGTCGCAAATCCTTTGCTTTCTCTTCCGATAACCCAGGCACCATGGCACAGAGTCAGAAGATTTTTGAGTCCGCCTTGAAAACTGCTGATGTTACCTTCCAGAATCTTGATTCATCGGAAATTAGCCTTACTGATGTTTCTCATTACTTTGATTCTGACCCCACTAAGGTAGTAGCCAACTTGCGCAACGATGGTAAGAAACCAACTGCTTACATTGCTGATACTACTACTGCTAATGCTCAGGTTCGCACCCTATCAGAAACCGTCCGTTTAGATGCCCGGACTAAGTTACTTAATCCCAAGTGGTACGAGGGCATGTTGAATCATGGCTATGAAGGGGTCCGTGAACTTTCCAAACGCTTAGTGAATACTATGGGTTGGAGTGCAACGGCTGATGCAGTAGATAACTGGGTTTATGAAGATGTGAATACTACCTTTATCCAGGATGAAGAAATGCGTCAGCGGTTAATGAATTTGAATCCCAATTCCTTCCGTAAAGTAGTCTCTACCTTATTGGAAGTTAATGGCCGTGGCTATTGGGAAACTAGTGAAAGTAATTTACAGCTGTTGCGCGAATTGTATCAGGAGGTTGAAGATAGGATTGAAGGAATAGAATAGGAGTATTTGCTATAGCGGTTTTCAATTCAGTGAGGTGCAAAATTTAGGGAATAGGGAATAGGGAACAGGGAATAGTGAATCATATTCCCCCCTTATTAAAGTCCCCCCCTTATTAAGGGGGGTTAGGGGGGATCCCTACTCAAGGCAAACTGTACCTAATAATTATGGAGAAAGCTATAGTCACAATCTAGCAATTATATATCCCATAAGGTACCTATTATCCCCCTTTGGTCCCCCTTAATCCCCTCAAATTGATCCCCCGTTGGTCCCCCTTAATAAGGGGGACTTTGAGGTGGAAAAGCGTACCTGATAACTGCGAGAAAAGAGTAGCTTTTTCGAGACGTTCAATAGAGCGTCTCTAATTTTTAGGGCTTACGAATTTGCCCCCTAAATCCCCCAATTCTGGGGGACTTTAACTCAACTTAGCGGTGGGCGAAATTTGCTGTAAAAAAAATTTCTAAAAACCCTTGACAACTACAATTATAATAGTTATGATTATCATATACTAACAACAAGCAAAAGGTGACCATTATGGATTCCGAATTTCGCCCAAACCCAGAGACTAATCCCGAGGATATAACTCCTAGTAATAATCCTCAAGAATCCTTTCCAAAAAAATACCCGGTTCAGCATATTTTGAAGGGGTCTCGCAAGGCCATAATCAACACCATGCATACTCTCCATGTAGTGGGTTATGCGGAAATTGTCGAGTGGACTCCTCTGCAGCCGACGGGACTTCCTGGAGAATTTATTACGATGATGACGAAATACTTAACTCTGGGTTAAGCTATTAACTTGCTGGGGGGCAAAGCCCCCTGGCAAAACCATCGGGTTTGCTCCCATGGGAGCATGTCTGGAATGGTGCGAAATCTGAATTACATAAGGTTAGTAAACAGCTAGAGAAAATGTCGCAGAGTCTACCAAAAAATCTTACTGCTTATTTGTTAGACTTAAATTAGGGTAACACCGACAGGGATTATTATGTAACTTAAATTAAAGCCGAAAACCAAGGGTTTAATAGTTGCGCTCTCTATCCCGGTGGAACCAACTTTGTTGACATTTTTATGGCGCTCGTGGGATATTCCTGAGAGCTTTGGGAGATACCCCCTGGATGTGAAAGCATCTTGCATTGGCGGGCTAAAGTTTATCTTGGTAGACTTTGGTAGCTAAAAAGTATCGGTTCATCTGGCCGTGGATAGTATTTCTGCGGCTATTTTTTTTGTAAGGGAGTAGGGAGTAGGGAGTAGGGAGTAGGGAGTAGGGAGTAGGGAGTAAGGAGTAGGGAGTAGGGAGTAGGGAGTAGGGAGTAGGGAGTAGGGAGTAGGGAGTAGGGAAATGCGATCGCATAAGCGCGGAAGCTGAGGCCATAGGCCACGCTTTGCGTTCGCGTAGCGTCGGCTTTGCCGAAACGCTTCCGGAGCGTAGCGTGACCAAAGGTCAATCGCATTTCCTGACTTTATTTTACTGTTTGGTTATATGTTTTTTTATTTGGGCTGGGTAGTGATGAGGCGTTCGCATAAGCGCGGAAGCTGAGGCCATAGGCCACGCTTTGCGTTCGCGTAGCGTCGGCTTTGCCGAAACGCTTCCGGAGCGTAGCGTGACCATTCGCGTTCGCGCAGCTTGGCCTATGGCCAAGCGTGGCCCAAAGGCCAAGGTCAATCACTAAAACAACTCTATAGCGTCAAGTATAATTATCTATACTTATAATCTACAGTCAAGTTTCTTCTCCCTACTCCCTACTCCCGACTCCCGACTCCCGACTCCCTTTCCTAAACAATCATGACTTCCTTAACCCTTGATTTCCAATCAATTAACCTTACCGACGAGCAATTTTTCCAGCTTTGTCAAGACAACCATGATTTAAAATTTGAACGCAATGCTAATGGAGATTTAATTATTATGTCACCTACTGGCGGCAGCACAGGAAACCGTAATCTAGAAATAGGCTACCAACTTCAAGGCTGGAGCCGTCAAAACAAGTTGGGAATTGCTTTCGATTCTTCCACTGGTTTTAAACTCCCCAATGGTGCCGACCGTTCTCCGGATGCATCTTGGATACCATTACAAAGCTGGAATAGTTTAACTCCTCAACAGCAAGAGAAATTTTTGCCCCTATGTCCTGACTTTGTGATTGAATTACGTTCTCCTAGTGATACCTTAACAGCAATTCGAAAAAAAATGGAAGAATACCGAGACAATGGCACTCGTTTAGGTTGGTTGATTAATCGCAAAGAGCGACAAGTCGAAATTTATCGACCAAGTAAAGAGGTTGAAGTTTTAGAGTCTCCCACTCGTTTATCGGGAGAAGAAGTTTTGCCTGGTTTTGTGCTGTATCTTGATTTAATTTGGTGAAAGCTTAAAAGCAGTCAAAGCTCAAAATCCTCTGGATCTATCCCTTTCGCTTTCAATTGTTCCAGCAATGATTGCATACGACTTCTTTCTTGATCTAGAGCTTTCTCCGCTTGCTCTTTGAGTTCAACAATTTCCAAATAGCTCGCAAACCGCTCACCATTAGGATAATACAGTACCAATTCTGACTCTACTAACTCAAAGGTAATTCCTAAACGGGGACTAACCCAAGCATGCATCTGGGGGATTGGTTCTAAGGTTTCTCCTGAACGCAACCAGCCTTTTAGTGTTGTCCGATTTGGATCATAGATATAGTACTCTTCTACTTTATGGTTTTGGTAAAACTTGAGTTTATCCTCTTCTAATTCTTTGATAGTGTTTGTGTGTGAGGCTATTTCAAAAACTACCTGGGGATTAATGTTATCTTCAACCCAAGTTTTGTAAGAACGCCGATGCCCTTTCGGTCTACCGATCACCACCATCACATCCGGTGCTTGGTTAATTTTTGGTTGTCCTTCTACTGGATACCACAACAAATCTCCCGCTACAAGCACATTGGGGTCATCTTTAAATCTAAGGTCTAGGCCAGACTTAATGGTAGTAATTAGTTCAAATTGAAGAGTATTGTCCGCCAAAGGTTTGCCGTCACTTTCGGGATAAAAACTATCATCAGTAGTTGGCTGTAGCTGCTGAACCATTGTAAAACGTTTACCTGAGCTGATAATGAAGAATAGGGAGCAGGGAATCGGGAATCGGGAATCGGGAAAATCGAGCAACTCGTTCCAATTTATTGATGATAAACTCAGTGCATCTCCTACCTTTTGGTGGTGCGTTACGGGGCTACTGGCTACGACCTTGAATATCATGGCAATCCCTCCCCTAACGCACCCTACACCTGACTTCTGACTTCTAACTTCTGACTTGCGCGTAGCGCTATACTTGATCAGGATCTACTCCCATAGCTCGTAAACGAGCAGCCAGTTGCTCAGCTCGTTGTTGAGCTTGAGCTGCTTCTTGTTGAGCTTGGGTAGCTTGTTGTTGAGCTTGGATAGCTTGTTGTTGAGCTTGGGTAGCTTGTTGTTGAGCTTGAGCTGCTTGTTGTTGAGCTTGAGCTGCTTGTTGTTGAGCTTGCACTGCTATTTCTTCAGCAGTAGGTAGCACAATTCCCTCTAAAGTAGCCCAACGTAACCAAGTAGTATCAACATTATTTTTATAGACCCCTTGCCAACGGACTAAGGCTAATCCTAACCTTTCGCTAATTAGTCGTCCTTCTTCATCTTCAGTTAAAGGCTGATAGACGCCATTGTGCAACCTAAATCCGGCAAAATCCTCTGGATTAAACGGGTCGTACCAAAAATATTCTGGTACTCTGACTTGGTCTTGATAAACTACTTTTTTAGTAGTTTTATCCGTGTTAGCTGTACTGTCAGAAATTAGCTCAATAATCACATCAGGTGCTTTACCTTCTTCCCAAACTACCCAACTTAGTCGTTCGGCTTTGGGAACTCCAAGCACTACAAATACATCCGGACCTCGAAAATCTTGATTCTTAATTTGTTCTGTACTGAAATAAAGAAACATATTACCCCCAAAATAGCCATCCTCCCGCTGGGCTAACCAAGGGTATAACGGGTCAGTCAGCAATTCCATCTGAAGTTTATGTCGTTCCGTTTCCATGGGAATACCGTCATCACAAGGAAGTTCATATTGAGTTGGCGGTATAGGAGGAGTATTAGGCACAACAGCAGAGGTCATAGTTTTAGACATAGTGGTGGTATTTCCTACTCAAATTTAACGCCTATCGCTAAGGTATCGTTGAAACTCGCCAAAAAACCCAGCCGTTGGTTCTGTCTTTTTTGACCAAACTATGGTATTGGAGTTGCTACACTATAGCGGTTTTCAATTTGGTGAGGTACAACTTTTAGGGAACAGGGAACAGGGAACAGGGAACAGGGAGCAGGGAGCAGGGAGCAGGGAGCAGGGAGCAGGGAGCAGGGAGTAGGAAGCAGAGGGACTTTTGGCAACTTTACACAAGTTAATACTGTGAGGTTTATTTTTGTCCAGGTACCTACACTAGCTATTCTATTAGTAGTCAATTTTTAGAGGACAACATCGGAATAGTTTAGGGTCGCAAAGGTCAATCGCTAAAACAATTCTATAGCGTTAATTATAATTATAAAATACACTTAGGTTTCTACTCCCTACTCCCTACTCCCTACTCCCTACTCCCTACTCCCTACTCCCTACTCCCTACTCCCTACTCCCTACTCCCTACTCCCTACTCCCTACTCCCCACTCCCTTTCCTAAACAATCATGAGCACTTTAACCCTTGATCTCCAATCAATTAACCTTACCGACGAGCAATTTTTCCAGCTTTGTCAAGACAACGACGATTTAAAATTTGAACGCAATGCTAATGGAGATTTAATTATTATGTCACCTACTGGCGGCAGCACAGGAAACCGTAATCTAGAAATAGGCTACCAACTTCAAGCCTGGAGTCGTCAAAACAAGTTGGGAATTGCTTTCGATTCTTCCACTGGTTTTAAACTCCCCAATGGAGCAGACCGTTCTCCCGATGCTTCTTGGATACCCTTAGCACGCTGGAATAGTTTAACTCCTCAACAGCAAGAGAAATTTTTGCCCCTATGTCCTGACTTTGTGATTGAGTTACGTTCTCCTAGTGATCCCATAACAGCAATTCGAAAAAAAATGGAAGAATACCGAGACAATGGCACTCGTTTAGGTTGGTTGATTAATCGTAAAGAGCGACAATTGGAAATTTATCGACCAAGTAGAGATGTTGAAGTTTTAGAGTCTCCCAGTAGTTTATCGGGAGAAGAAGTTTTGCCTGGTTTTGTGTTGTATCTTGATTTAATTTGGTGAAGGTTTCTAAGCAGTCAGCGGTCAGCGGTCAGTAGTCAGCGGTCAGCGGTCAGCGGTCAGCTATCTTGCTTTAAACCTGTATGGTCTTTTTTTTTATGTCCAATAAAACTCCGGATATCTTTTGCATTTTGCCTCTTGCCTCTTGCATTTTTCGGCAATCGATGACTTGACAACCCAGATACAAAAGCTGATTGCTGAAAGCTGATTGCTGAAAGCTGAATGCTTCCCTAGAAACAAGAGACTGAAAAAATTTTTGTTTGTTGACAATTATTGATGATTTTGTTAACGTATCCAGGGAATTACGATGTAAGCAGTCAGTAGTCAGCGGTCAGCTTATTTTATTCAAAAGCACCGATAAGTAGCGTGGCGACAAGCCTTTGGCTGTGCCCGTAGCCCATCAGCTGATACCTGACGGCTAATAGCTGATAGCTGATAGCTGATAGCTGACGGCTGATAGCTGACGGCTGATAGCTGATAGCTTACATTACGATTCACTCAATCCTGGAAACGGGAGTCAAACAAAAAAACAAATAGTGGAATAAGCTTATGGCGCTAGTTGTCCAAAAATACGGTGGTACCTCGGTGGGCTCTGTGGAACGCATACAAGCCGTTGCCCAGCGAATTCTCAAAACAGTCCAACAAAACAATTCCGTGGTAGTGGTGGTGTCCGCTATGGGTAAGACTACCGATGGTTTGGTACAACTAGCGAAAGCCATATCCCCTAATCCCTGTCGTCGGGAAATGGATATGCTGCTATCCACCGGTGAGCAAGTGTCCATTGCTCTATTATCCATGGCCCTACAGGAATTAGAGCAACCAGCTATTTCCCTCACTGGCGCTCAAGTGGGTATTGTAACAGAAGCTAAGCACAGTAGCGCTAGGATTCTGCAAATCGAAACCCAGCGATTGGAGCGATGTTTGAACGACGGGAAAGTTGTAGTCGTTGCTGGTTTCCAGGGCATCACCAGCACTGATGAATTAGAAATCACTACCCTAGGTCGGGGTGGCTCTGATACTTCAGCCGTAGCCCTAGCCGCAGCACTGGGGGCATCTCGGTGTGAAATTTATACCGATGTACCGGGGATATTAACCACTGACCCCCGGATCGTACCGGATGCTCAACTGATGCCAGAAATTACCGCTGATGAAATGCTGGAATTAGCTAGCTTAGGGGCAAAAGTCCTCCATCCCCGTGCCGTAGAAATTGCACGCAACTATGGCTTAACCTTAGTAGTCCTATCCAGCTGGAGCGATGAACCTGGCACTAGGGTAATTTCCCCAAGCTCTCCCCCCCGTTCCTTAGAGGGGTTAGAAATTGCTCGACCAGTCAATAGCGTAGAATATGACACCGACCAGGCAAAAATAGCCCTATTACGAGTGCCCGATTCCCCTGGTGTAGCAGCACGGTTGTTTGGTGAAATTGCAGTTCAAGACCTAGATGTAGATTTGATTATCCAGTCCATTCACGAACAGAATACTAATGATATTGCCTTTACCGTCAATACCCCTATGATCAATCGAGCGGAAGCAGTAGCCGAAGCCATTGCTCCCGCCCTGCGTCGCCAAACCACCCCCGATACCCAAGAAGCAGAAGTAATGGTCGGTAGGGATATTGCTAAAGTCTCGATCACTGGAGCAGGGATGATTGGACGTCCTGGGGTTGCAGCTCAGATGTTCCAGGCTTTAGCCCATGCCGGTGTCAACATTGAGATGATTTCCACCTCCGAAATCAAAGTCAGCTGTGTGATTGATGCCCTCGAATGCGATCGCGCGATCGCGGCCTTGTGTAACTGTTTCGATATCAACAATACCCCCATTCATCTACCCATTCGAGATCAAGCAGCAGATAGTGACCACTCCAGCGAGATCACCCATCCCCCCGTTCGAGGTGTAGCCCTAGACATCAAGCAAGCCCGTCTAGCCATTCGTCAAATTCCCGATCGTCCAGGCATGGCAGCCAAGATATTTGGAACCTTGGCAGAGCACAATATTAGTATTGATATGATTATCCAGTCCCAACGCTGTCGAATCATTAATGGAATTGCCACCAGGGATCTTGCCTTCACAGTACCTCAAGCCGAAGCAGAAATGGCTCAGAAAGCCCTACAACAGATCGCACCAGTGATTGGGTGTAGTGAAATTCTCCTGGATGCCGATATTGCCAAAGTCAGTATTGTCGGTGCTGGCATGGTTGGACAACCAGGGATCGCAGCACAAATGTTTGCTGCCCTAGCTTCGGAACAAATCAATATTCAAATGATTGCCACCTCAGAAATTAAGATTAGCTGTGTTGTTGCCCAAGACCAAGGAGTGCGAGCATTGCAAGCTATTCATAAAGCCTTTGGTCTTGCTGGAAGCCAAAAAATCGAGGTTCCAGCTTAGGACTCTAGAGAGGGGGGAGTGTGGGAAGATAGGGGGATAGGGAGATAGGGAGATAGGGAGATAGGGAGATAGGGGGATAGGGAGATAGGGGGATAGGGAGATAGGGAGATAGGGGGATAGGGGGATAGGGAGATAGGGGGATAGGGAGATAGGGAGATAGGGGGATAAACCAAAATTTCCTTTCTTGATGCAGTCGCTCATGGGGGTTCCCCCCACTCGCGCTTTGCATCAAGACAATGACTAACAATTCGTGATTCGGATATGAGGGGATGTTTCGATAAATAGGCGCGAAAATCCTGACTATTTGCCTAAAATTCTCCCCATCTCCCCATCTCCCCATCTCCCCATTTCCCCACTCTCCCCATCTCCCCATCTCCCCATCTCCCCATCTCCCCATCTCCCCACACTTACCAACAACCTTATTTATTTCCAGGCAAGAACTTTAATATGTCATTAAGAGCATCAGAGGAGTTGTTTCCAGGGGAGTTAAACTTAGGGACACCTGTTCCCGATGGCAGGGAAGGAATAAAGTCAATGGATTGACCTGAGGATCCCGGTAGAGTAGCTAGGGCTACGCGATCGCCTCCCACTTGTCGTAGCACATCCAATACCTGAACGACCTCGTTGTAACTAGCCTCCTTGGCAGCATAAAGAGCCATCAACCCATAAGGATTGGTTTGACGATATGCCTGCAGTTTCTTTTTGAACTGCTCTTGGGTTACCACTGGCTCCTGTTCAACGTAGAGTTGACCAAATTCATTAAGGCTAACCATTAAGATTTCCCGTCCTTGAGCCTTAGCAGTACTTGCCTTAGGCAAATCCACGCTCAGGGCTTGCTGGCGAGATAAAGTAACAGCTGCCAAAATGAAAAAGGTCAGAATACAAAAAATCACATCAATCAGGGGAACAATCTCAACCCGAACCTCTTCCGGCGAGCTATCCATTCGCAGTCTTAGAGGACGGACTGCCATGGGGGAAGGAGCTGAATCCTTTTTTTTCGTCATAAATTTTTCCTGTGACTAAGAGCTTTCTTCTTGTTGTAACCAATCTTGTCGATAAAGCAATTCCAACTCGCTTCCAGCTTTGCGGAACACTTTAACTTGGTTAAACCAAAAAGCCTGAAATAGTCGATAGAAAGCCAGACTGATAATCGCCACAATCAAACCTGTAGCTGTGCTAATCAGTGATTCTCCAATCCCCTGAGTCACCCCATCGGTGGAAGCTGTGCCAAGGTCACTAATGCGAATGGAACCCAATGAGTTAATCAAGCCCAACACTGTACCAAGTAATCCCAACAGTGGTGCTAGAGCAATCACAGCTTCCAGGAGTTTGTCTCCCCGTCGCATAGCAGCTAATTCATCATCCGCAGCCGACTCTAGAGCCAGTCGGAATACTTCTGGGTCAGGATTATTCAGTCGTAAAGGAGCATACAAATATCTACCGATGGGTTGTCGGCGTGACTCTAGGGCAATCTGTCTAGCAACATGCCAGCTACCAGCTGCTGCCTCTAGAACACGATTAACAATTATGCCTTCCCTCAACGCTATAGTTGCCCAAAACCAGATCCGTTCAAAGATTGTACCCATAGTCAGGATCGATAGAGCCAACAGAGGCCACATGGCGATCCCACCTTTTGCAATAAGTTCGACAATATCCACGACTTGCCCTTACTTCCAAATAACTCAGTGGTTTATCAATCTTCTATTGATTTTCAACCACTTGCCAAGAAACTGATCCTATTCTCCACGAGTTAACTGATTAGGTCAGGAAATTTACACTTGGACTTTAGCATATCCGGTACAGAGTGTCTTAGGTAGTGCGGGGAGTGTGGGGAGAAACGGGAGATGGGGAGATGGGGAGATGGGGAGATGGGGAGAAACGGGAGATGGGGAGATGGGGAGATGGGGAGATGGGGAGATGGGGAGATGGGGAAGAATTTCATTTCCATGGGGCTAAGGTCTGATCACGATAAGCAAATTCGATATTAGGTAAAGCCTCAATTTTTGGTTTCATGGTGGAATGGGCATCTTGCCCGTTTCATGGTGGAATGGGCATCTTGCCCGTTTCATGGTGGAATGGGCATCTTGCCCGTTTCATGGTGGAATGGGCATCTTGCCCGTTTCATGGTGGAATGGGCATCTTGCCCGTTTCATGGTGGAATGGGCATCTTGCCCGTTTCATGGTGGAATGGGCATCTTGCCCGTTTCATGGTGGAATGGGCATCTTGCCCGTTTCATGGTGGAATGGGCATCTTGCCCGTTTCAACTGCCTAAATTCTAGTAAAAACTCTAATCAAACGGGTGGTTATCCCCATAGTCGGTTTCTGGAAGAATCTGGCACTATAAATAGTAGCTATAGAGTATTGAGTCCTGTCTTGATGCAGTCGCTCATGGGGGGAACCCCCGCAGGTCGGCGCTGCATCGCTGTTTGGTACGTCAGAGCCGGAGACTTCCCCAATCCGGTCTATAGGCAAAACCGCTTGTGCGGTTGCTTCTAATCCGGAGAAATCTTAACAAGAGGTGCGCTTGGGGATAACGAGTTTGGCTGGTCTCGGCTTATGAGCATTTAAAACCAGTCGTTTAAACCATTAGTTGGAGGTGTGGCTTTCCTACCCACGCAACTTGGTATGGGATGAGGTATTCAGCCGCAAATTTTGATGAACAATCCAATTCAATCTTTTTACAACTGGTATCGCAACACTATCCGCCATTCCAAGTACCGCTGGTGGATCATCTTGGGAACCCTAGTTTACTTTCTTAGCCCCATTGATATTTCCCCAGACTTTATTCCCATCATTGGGCAAATTGATGATATCGCAGTTATAACCCTGCTCGTTTCAGAGCTGTCTCAGTGGCTAATTGACTTTGCCAAAGCCCGCCAAAGCGAAAAGATTGCCAATGACTCTCAAGACCCTGAAGTCAAGACTGTGGATGTAGACTCTATTGGTGTCTAGTTAAGCGTCTTGAGAGGATTTAGGCAGAAGTGATTATGTGAATCTACTTCTGCATTTTTTTGGCATTGCTGAATCTTCGCGCTGAATAGGAGTAGAGTGGGCATTCTGCCCGCCCGGAAATGAAACGGGCAAGATGCCCATTCCACAGGCGGCTCCCCGTTCTACCAAGATGCCGGAAAGTTGAAACAGCCAAGATGCCCATTCCACCAATATGCCAGGAAGGATACGGGCAAGATGCCCATTCCACGGACTTTTAGGGCGAACGACGGGACTCGAACCCGCGAGTGGTGGAACCACAATCCACTGCCTTAACCACTTGGCTACGCTCGCCATAATCTTACCGTTGTTTATTATAGCATCTTATTTGTTGGTTTATCAACAATCTATAAAATTTTGATGGTAATTACTCAGTCAGTCAGGAATGAATAGAGTCCTGAGGTTTGCTGACCATGGCGGCAATTGTCTTGCCCTGAGGGATTTCCATCAAACATGCAAGACGTTACCACCATTTTGCAGTTAACCTGGAACTCGAAGGCTTGATAGGCATCGTAATATATAATATATCGTTAAAAAATTCAGATGAAGATTTCACAGGTTGTCACCGCTTTTGGAACTATAGTACTTGCGGTGGTGGGAGGCTCAATGGTGGTGACCAATCCTGGACAAGCTACCTATGAAGATTATGCGGTTGAGCAACTGAGCAAGTATCTAAAAGAAGAAGTTTGTCCCCAAGCACCGGAAACCCTAGGCAGTTTCCTGCGCCGTCAGTGTACCATACTGGTGGATACAGGACGACCCCAAATTAAGCAAGTTGTTGCCCAGACCACAAAGCGAGAAAATTTTTTGCTCTTTAGTATTTACCGCACTGACCTGGATGTTGGTACGCTGATCCCTTCATACTCTTTTGAAACTGTAGGGATCTGTCAACAATTTTACCTTTACAAGGCTGATGAAAAATCATACTAAGGGTAGTTGTTAGATGGCGAGCACTGGTCTTTTTGTGGGGATGGTTACCTTAGACCTGGTATACCTCAGCACCAACCTACCAAGCAGCAATGAAAAAATAACTGCTTCTGACTATACAGTAGCGGCTGGGGGACCAGCAACGAATGCAGCAGTAACGTTTAGCTATCTAGGGAATCTAGCTAAAATTCTCGGTTTGGTGGGAATTAATCCGATTACTCAGCTAATTCGCAGCGATTTGACCAGTCATGGCGTAATCATCGCTGACCTTGATCCAGCTAACCCCCAACCACCACCAGTATCTTCGATCATTGTTACGGAATCCACAGGCGATCGCGCAGTTATTTCGATTAATGCTACTAAAATCCAAGCCAGCAGTACACAAATACCTCAGGATTTAGACTTGATGGTGGATGTGGTGCTCATTGATGGTCATCAGATGGTGGTTAGTAATGCGATCGCAAAATTTGCCAAAACTCATCATATCCCTGTAGTCATGGATGGCGGTAGCTGGAAGCCAGGATTTGAAACAATTTTGCCCTATGTTGATTACGCCATTTGCTCAGCCAATTTCTATCCACCAGGGTGCTCTGACCAAGAAGAGGTGATGGCTTATCTCCTAGACGCTGGGATTCCTCACATTGCCATTACCCAAGGAGAAAAACCAATTCAGTATCGCAGCTTAGGAGTGTCCGGTGAAGTAACCGTACCCCAGATTCAAGCAGTAGATACTTTGGGAGCTGGGGATGTGTTTCACGGTGCCTTCTGTCACTATATTCTACAGAAAGAGTTTACTGATGCCCTAGCCGCAGCAGCAAAGGTAGCTACCAATTCCTGTCAGTTTTTTGGGACTCGTCGGTGGATGGAAAAAGATATTGAAAATTAGAGCAACAAAGGGTTGTCTGCCCACAGCGATAGAGAACTAGGAGGGCTTATACTCCGATGTGTAATTACAAATAGGCACGAAACCTGATGCAAGACTACCAAGCTCCCTGGTACCTAAGAAATGGCTTATTCCAAAGTATTGCTACCACTTACTGGTACGGCACGACCTGGAGTTGGTGGGGGGAAAGAGTACCTTGGCTTTCCCATTTGCCCCTGATTCCCTGGCAGGAACACATCTTCACTGGTGCGGATCAGGTACCGTTGCGCGGATTGTGGAGTTGTCCTGACAATGCCAAAGGTACCCTGATTGTTAACTATGCCCTTACAGGGGATGTCGATAGTGGTTGGTATAGTCGTACCCTTGCTCGTAAAGCCTACAGCAATGGTTGGGCAGTGTTAATTTATGATTGGCGCAGTAACGGACGCAGTGCACAACTATCCCCAGTCCCATCTTCTGACGGTTGGCGAGAAGGGGAAGATCAGTTGCAGCTAGCCATGCAATTAGTAAAGATGGGTTGCCCAGAACCTGTCGGTTTGGTGGGCTTTTCCATGGGGGGACAGTTGGCATTGTGGGGACTTAAGGCCGCAGTTGAAAACAATTGTTCTCTGGTCAGGTTTGGAGCAGTTTTGGCTCCTAATCTGGAATCGAATCGCTCCATAGATTATTTGCTATCTACGCCAATGGGACGTTTGATCGAACAGAGGTTCACTCATAAACTCAGGAAAACAGCTCAACAACGGTTAGAAAACTTTCCTGAGGCTGTCAAACCTGGTGTAGTGGAGTGCATTAAATCAATGCGGAGCTTTGACCAGTATATGGTGATTGATTACTACGGGTTTGCTAGCGTTAATGAATACTATCAGAAGACTAGTGGACTTTACCTGTTGGACAGCTTAGCTTTGCCCTATTTGATCATCTATGCTGCGGATGACCCGATTTTTGATCCTACTATTATTCCAGAATTGGAAGAGCGCACGAGTAGTAATCCCTATGCCAACTTGATTTTAACTCCCCAAGGGGGTCATGTGGCTCACATTAGTACAGGCAAAGGTGATGTGGATGAATTTTGGGGTTTGAATCGGCTTTTGGAATTTTGTGATGGTCAATTAATTCCTGGCAATCCTGAGAGGTTGTCTGAGAAGTATTATTTGCTACATCCAAGCCCCCTAAATCCCCCAATTTTGGGGGACTTTTAGAAGCAAATTGACTCTTGTTCCCCCCAAAGTTGGGGGGCTAGGGGGGCAAAATTCAGTATCAAAAAACTTTTCAGATATCCTCTGAATCACGTTAAGCTAAACATGACCAGTTGGATTTTTGAGTCGCTATTATCAATTTTCTATGGGTACAATTACCAAAGTCGTTGTTTATTCCCTGGGACTTTTCTTTTTCTGTACTACCCCAGTTTTTGCTCAACATACTCAACATAATAGTTCAACTGCCACTAGCCAGCAACAACAGATAGAA
>NZ_JAAHHZ010000114.1:0-19500 GCF_010672005.1 Moorena sp. SIO4A5
CGATCGCGGGGTTCAAATTTGAAGTCTCGACTACTAAGGCGGAAATGAAACTTGCCTGAAGCATCCTCGACATATATCACACTCCAAGGGGTTTTCGGGTACTTTACACAAAAACCTGGAGCTATTAGTTTAACCGCAGTTGCCATCCTTATCCCTTTGCTAAACCGTTGCTGACAGGATCTTAACCAAATTTTTATCGATCACCAACGGAGGGTTTTGGTCAATGAGCCTGACCGAAGGTCATTACCCATTACCGATTAGCCATTATTCTCAATCATTCCACAATTGGGCAACGCCCTTTTAGGCATGTGAGAGATCAATATCATCCTGGCCGTAGGCTTGCCAAGCCAAGTCTACTAAGCCATCAACAATAGCAGCCGCCACTACCGCAGAACCCTTACGACCATCAATCCGAATGTGGGGAATCAAAGAATCCCTCAACCGAGATTTAGCCACATCCACCTCGACAAATCCCGCAGGTACCCCAATCACCAAGGCTGGTCGAATTTCCTCTGCCTCAATCAACTCCACCAATACTGTCAAAGCTGTCTGAGCTTGACCAATAACAAAAATTCCTTCTGGATAGCGTCTAGCTAAGGTTTGCATCCCCCAGGCTGCCTTAGTCTTTTCTTTTTGCGGACGAGTGAGGGTTTCCATGCTGCAATACACTGGATTAGCAAAGGTATCTTGAATGTGGGGAGTGATACCCACTTGTACCATTGGCACATCTACTACAATGGTGCTACGAGCAGCGAGAGCAGCTGCTCCTGCTTGTAATGCCCGCTCAGAAAAATGAATCAGAGACTTATACTCAAAGTCGGCTGTGGCATAAATCACCCGCCGCACAATCTCGTATTCTGCTGGTGAAAAGACATGCTCGCCTATTTCACGGTCAATAATTGCCAGACTTTGGGCATCAGTTATATGCCATTCCATGAGGACTCTTCAGACAAACTGGTTGTGATTATTTTGACATTATTATGCTTGCTCTAGTGGTTTTCATATTAGGGAATAGGGAATAGGGAATAGGGAATAGGGAATAGGGAATAGGCAAGAGGCAAGCTAGCAATAGGCAATAGGCAAGCTAGCAATAGGCAAGCTAGCAACAGGCAAGAGGCAAGAGGCAATAGGCAAGCTAGCAACAGGCAATAGGCAAGCTAGCAACAGGCAACAGGGAAAACTGATCTGACTCCCCATCTCCCCATCTCCCCATCTCCCCATCTCCCCATCTCCCACACTCCCCATCTCCCCATCTCCCCCACACTCCCCACACCTCCCACACTCCCGACTCCCTACTCCCTACTCCCTACTCCCTACTCCCTACTCCCTACTCCCTGTAACTAAAAATTAAGAATAATTGCAATTTGATTCAGATTCTCTTATATCCCTAATCGATATGTTTAGCTTGGCAAGAGGATTTGGCGAATTAGATACCAGGGAAAGAACACTTATCCCTAAGGATAGTCATTACCTCGGACTTCTGAGAAAATCTAAATCACGAGAGGTCTTAAGGCTGTTCGCGTAGCGTGGCCAAAGGCCAAGGCTGTTCGCGTAGCGTGGCCAAAGGCCAAGGCTGAAACTCTCTTGGTTGCTGAGTAACAAATCCATAAAATTGTTACCTTTTTGATGATTGATGATTGATTTTTGATGCTTAATGCTTAATTTTTGATGATTGATGCTTGATGTTTGATACTTGATACTTGATATTTTAACAAGGGAGAATAGGATATGAAATTGGCTTACTGGATGTATGCAGGTCCTGCCCACATTGGCACACTGCGCGTTGCGAGTTCTTTTAAGAATGTCCATGCTATTATGCATGCCCCCCTAGGGGATGACTATTTCAACGTGATGCGCTCAATGCTAGAGCGAGAGCGGGATTACACTCCGGTAACTGCTAGTATTGTTGACCGGAACGTGCTAGCACGGGGTTCTCAGGAAAAAGTAGTGGACAACATCACCCGCAAGGATCAGGAGGTAAACCCTGATCTGATTGTGCTAACTCCCACCTGCACCTCCAGTATCCTACAAGAAGACCTGGAGAACTTCGTAAACCGGGCTCAGATGGATGCTAAGGCTGATGTGATGTTGGCAGATGTGAACCACTACCGGGTCAATGAATTACAAGCGGCTGACCGCACCCTAGATCAAATTGTTCAGTTCTACCTCAACAAAGCCCGCAAGAAGGGTGAGCTCCCAGAGGGCAAAACCGCAAAACCCTCGGTGAACATCATTGGTATTTCTACCCTTGGCTTCCACAATCAACACGATTGTACTGAACTGAAGCGGTTGATGGCTGATTTGGGCATTGAAGTTAACGAAGTCCTCCCAGAGGGAGCGTCTGTCCACAACCTGAAAAATCTACCTCGGGCTTGGTTTAACCTGTTGCCTTATCGGGAAATTGGCTTGATGAGTGCCCGTTACCTGGAAGAACAATTCGGGATGCCCTATGTCGATATTGCTCCTCTGGGTGTGGTGGAAACTGCTCGTTGTATCCGTAAGATTCAGGAAATCCTCAATGGTCAAGGTGCTAATGTCGATTACGAGGAGTACATCGACAACCAAACCCTGTACGTTTCTCAAGCTGCCTGGTTCTCTCGCTCGATCGACTGCCAGAACTTGACGGGTAAGAAGGCTGTGGTTTTCGGAGATAATACCCACGCTGCCGCTATGACCAAGATTCTGGCACGGGAAATGGGTATTCATGTGGTGCTGGCTGGTACCTACTGTAAGTATGATGCAGATTGGTTCAAGGAGCAGGTGAGCGAATACTGTGATGAGATCCTGATCAGTGATGATAATGGTGCGATTGGGGATGCGATCGCACGAATTGAACCTGCTGCGATTTTCGGTACCCAAATGGAACGGCACGTTGGTAAGCGCTTGAATATTCCTTGTGGTGTGATTGCTGCTCCCATTCATATCCAAAACTTCCCCATCGGTTATCGTCCCTTCATGGGTTACGAAGGTACTAACCAAATTGCTGATTTGGTCTACAATTCCTTCACCTTGGGTATGGAAGACCACTTGTTGGAAATCTTTGGTGGTCATGATACCAAGGAAGTTATTACCAAGGGGATCTCTGCTGATTCTGACCTGAACTGGAGTAAGGACGCTAAAGCAGAACTGAATAAGGTGCCTGGTTTTGTTCGCGGTAAAGTAAAGCGCAATACTGAGAAGTTTGCTCGTGAGCGTGGCTTTAGTGAAATCACTCTTGAAGTGATGTATGCCGCTAAGGAAGCTGTAGGGGCTTGAGCTTAATACAGATTTAATCTGAATCAGGGGAGGTGGGGAGATAGGGAGATAGGGAGATGGGGAGATGGGGAGATAGGGAGATGGGGAGATGGGGAGATGGGGAGATGGGGAGATGGGGAGATGGGGAGATGGGGAGATTGGGAATCAGATCAGTTTTTCCGATTCCCGATTCCCGATTCCCGATTCCCGACTCCCAATTCCCAATTCCCGATTCCCGATTCCCGATTCCCGATTCCCGATTCCCGACTCCCGATTCTTTGTACCTTTTTCAAAGTCTGTGACTCTATCGACGAAGATTGCTGTGATTGCTCCGAAAAAATTTAATTATTATTTACAAAAAATCTGAATAGCTAGACCCGCCTATGGCTTCTGGTGGGTATGGATGATTTTGCCCAGCCATGGTCTATGGTGAGCAACGTTAACGGGTGGATCTCATTAAAGCTGTTTGAGCCGCTGGTGCGTTACGGGACGGGCTGTCCCAACAAGGCGTGAAGAGGCAGAAAATGAGGGCGAGCCCGTCCCTAACGCACCCTACGCAACATTTACAACAGTAGTACCCCCGCTTCATTCACCCTGGTGATTTAATAGTTTTGTTTATTGTAATAGTTTTTAATAAAGTTATTTATAAAAATAGTTATTTAAATATTAAATTTAATAAATAAGATTTAAATTGCTTGAGATAATTGCTTAAACTCAAAAAAATCGATTTAAGCTAATTTAAAGGCTAGATCGATCAAAAAAACCCTGTATTTTCTAGTGCAGTTGGTGAATAATGCAATAAGCGCCGAAGCGATGCAGAGGTGCGACCCGTGGCGAATTTAATTCGCCAACGGAAAGCGCACCTAAGCGGTCTTGGGGGTTTCCCCCATGAGCGACTGCATCAAGACAAGCCAAGCAATCTATCGCTGGCTTTAGGGTCCCTCGCTTAACTAGTGCCTGAGATAAATCAAGCAAGCATAATTTTGGCAATTATGCTTTCGGCTGGCTTAGGGGCAAAGACAAAAGAAGAATTTTTATCTGAAACAGGAGATAACTAAAGGTGAAACTTTCAGTTTATGGAAAAGGTGGTATCGGTAAGTCCACAACTAGCTGTAATATCTCAGTTGCCCTAGCTAAGCGGGGTCGCAAGGTGCTGCAAATTGGCTGTGACCCGAAGCATGACAGCACATTCACTCTGACTGGTTTTCTGATCCCTACCATTATTGATACCCTTCAGGAAAAGGATTACCACTACGAAGATGTCTGGCCTGAAGATGTGATTTACAAAGGTTATGGTGGTGTTCATTGCGTAGAAGCTGGTGGTCCCCCGGCTGGTGCTGGTTGCGGTGGCTATGTAGTTGGTGAAACGGTTAAGCTGCTCAAGGAACTGAATGCTTTTGATGAGTACGATGTGATTCTGTTTGACGTTCTGGGTGATGTCGTCTGTGGTGGTTTTGCTGCTCCCCTCAACTATTCCAACTATTGCATGATTGTGACGGATAACGGTTTCGATGCGTTGTTCGCTGCTAACCGGATTGCTGCTTCTGTTCGTGAAAAAGCTCGCACTCACCCGCTGCGTCTGGCTGGTCTGATTGGCAACCGCACCTCTAAGCGCGACTTAATCGATAAGTATGTGGAAGCTGTGCCCATGCCAGTGCTGGAAATTTTGCCACTAATTGAGGACATTCGTGTCTCTCGGGTTAAGGGCAAAACGATTTTTGAAATGGCAGAAACTGACCCTAGCCTGGAACCGGTTTGCCAATACTATCTCAACATTGCTGACCAAATTCTGGCACAGCCTGAGGGGGTTGTACCTCAAGATGCACCAGACCGGGAGTTGTTCTCTTTGCTGTCTGACTTCTACCTAAATCCTCAAACCCCAGCAGTGACTGAGGAAGAAGAATTAGACCTGATGATGGTGTAAGCAAAGGTTGAAAGAAAGGTTGAAGGTTAGGAGGTTGAAGGTTGAAGGTTGAAAGAAAGGTTGAAAGTTATTTGGTTGAAGGTTAGGAAGTTGAAGGTTAGGAGGTTGAAGGTTGAAGGTTGAAAGAAAGGTTGAAGGTTGGAAGTTAGCAGGCGTAGGGTGCGTTAGGGACGGGCTCGCCCTCATTTTATCGGTAGCCAGTGTTGAGACAGTCCGTCCCGTAACGCACCACCGGGTCAAACAGCTTTAATGAGATCCACCCGGTTGAAAGCAGGCGTAGGGTGCGTTAGGGACGGGCTCGCCCTCATTTTATCGGTAGCCAGTGTTGAGACAGTCCGTCCCGTAACGCACCACCGGGTCAAACAGCTTTAATGAGATGCACCCGGTTGAAAGTTATAAGAGTCAACAGCAAACCTTAAACCTTAAACCTTAAACCTTAAACCTTAAACCTTAAACCTTAAACCTTAAACCTTAAACCTTCAACCTTTAAACCTTCAACCTTAAACCCTGAAAACTTTAGAGAGAAACCAGGAGAGGAGAATTTTAAATGACTGTTGCTCAAACCCCTCAAGCCCTAGATTTTGAGTGCGAAACTGGGAATTACCATACCTTTTGCCCAATTAGCTGCGTGGCATGGCTTTACCAAAAGATTGAAGATAGCTTCTTTTTGGTGATTGGTACTAAGACTTGTGGCTATTTCCTCCAAAATGCGATGGGGGTGATGATTTTTGCTGAGCCACGCTATGCCATGGCGGAGTTGGAAGAAGGGGATATTTCGGCTAAGCTCAATGATTACGAGGAACTGAAGCGGTTGTGTTTGCAGATTAAACGCGATCGCAATCCTAGTGTGATTGTCTGGATTGGTACCTGCACTACCGAAATTATCAAGATGGATTTGGAAGGCTTGGCTCCCAAGCTGGAATCTGAGATTGGGATTCCGATTGTGGTGGCTCGTGCTAATGGCTTAGACTATGCTTTCACCCAGGGTGAAGATACTGTGTTGGCGGCTATGGCTCACAAGTGTCCGAAGGAAGCACCCCAGGTGGAAGAGGAGAAACAAGAACGGAATGCGATCGCAAAACTCCTCAACTTTGGACGCCAGAAAGAAGAGGTGGCTGCGGAAGAGTCTGACTATGCGGATCATCCACCCCTAGTGTTGTTTGGCTCCCTACCTGACCCGGTTGTGACTAACCTCACCCTAGAGTTGAAGAAGCAGGGGATTAAGGTGTCTGGTTGGTTGCCTGCTAAGCGTTACACGGAATTGCCAGTAATTGAAGAAGGTTACTATGTTGCTGGGGTGAATCCCTTCCTCAGCCGCACCGCTACTACTCTGATGCGCCGCCGCAAGTGTAAATTAATTGGCGCACCTTTCCCCATTGGTCCGGATGGCACTCGGGCTTGGATAGAGAAAATGTGTTCTGTGTTTGGTATTGAACCAAAAGGCTTGGCAGAACGGGAAGCTAAAATTTGGGAAAGCTTGGAAGATTATATCCAGCTGTTGCGTGGTAAGTCTGTATTTTTCATGGGGGATAACTTGCTGGAAGTTTCCTTAGCTCGTTTCCTCGTTCGTTGCGGGATGACTTGCCATGAAATCGGTATCCCTTACATGGATAAGCGTTATCAGAAGGCTGAGTTAGCTCTGTTAGAACAGACTTGCCACGAAATGGGTGTAGCAACTCCCAAGATTATCGAGAAGCCAGACAATTATAACCAGATTCAGCGGATTTATGAGTTGGAGCCTGATTTGGTAATTACCGGTATGGCTCATGCTAATCCTTTGGAAGCACGGGGGATTAATACTAAGTGGTCCGTTGAGTTTACCTTTGCTCAAATGCACGGCTTTACTAATGCCCGAGACATTCTAGAGTTGGCAACTCGTCCGTTACGTCGTAATAACAGTCTCAAGGATTTGGGTTGGGATAAGTTAGTCAAAGAAGAGGCTAAGGTATAGCGATTGTTAAGGGAGTAGGGAGTAGGGAGTAGGGAGTAGGGAGTAGGGAAGAGGGTTTTTTTAAGGTTAAAAATACCTTTTGATTCGCTTTAATTCCTCCTATCTCCCTATCTTCCTATTTCCCTATCTCCCCACCAATCAAATTTTAGTAGTACCCCAGAAACAACCCTGCCCTAAGGAAGGGCAGATAGCGTGGGCAAGCTTACACTTCACTATCAACTAATTGAAGCTGTAACCGCTTACCGAGTGCATTAGCTGCCCGTTCAATTGTGCTCAGGGTTACAGAGGTGTTGTTTGGATCTAAAAGACTATCTAAAGCTGCACGACTGGTTTTCATGACCTGGGTCATTTCAGTTTTAGTCAGTCCTTTTTCAAGCATCCCCTGTTCGATTTGCCAAGCTAAAACTCGTTTGAGAGCTACGGCTTCAACTTCAGCAAGGATGTTATCTTATTCTAAAAGTTCATCTAAGGAAGAACCAATATAAGGATTATTATTCATTGTTCGTTTATAAGTTGCGTTTTCGTGCGTTAGCTAAAGCTAATTCTTGTTTGGGCGTTTTTTCGGTTTTTTTGATGAATCCATGTAACAAAACCATTTGATTGTTATGAATGCAGAAAAGAACGCGGGCAGTGCGGCCATTAGGTAAGTTAGTACGGACTTCAAATAAACAAAATAACATCAAGCGAGAGTTAGCCACTTAATTCCCATACGTGGATTGCGTTCGCGTAGCGTGGCCTACGGCCAGCGTGCCGGGATTTATCCCGGTGATCGTGTTATGGTAATTTCTTTGTCCTGCCTAGTCTCTCCAAGAATTCAGAAAGACTCAATCCCGAAGCCGCTGCCATTTCCTTTAATCCATCCCAAGCCTCTCTTGTTGCTGTTACACTATACGACTTCTTTCGTTCACCATGAAGACTTGGTCTTCCCATTTTCTTTATAGTTTTCTCTGGCATTTACTTGATCCATTACTTATTGGGGTATACAATTAAGATAACACAGCATGCATGTCGATAAAAATGTACGGTTGCCAGCAGCATATAATAACTACAAGTCCCGAGAATAGAGCGGTTATAGAATTTATTTGTTCGGAAGCTAATAAGCTAACTAACTGTGGTATATATTATTGCCGTCAAATATTGTTTAAAGCAGGAAAGTATCTGAATAATGCTGAGCTAGACAAGATACTTAAGACCAATATCCATTTCAAGGCTATGAGGTCTGCTTGTGCGCAACAAACACTGCACGGAGTTATTGAATCTTTTAAATCCTACAAAGCTTTAAGTAAGTTGTACGAAAAAGGCCAGCTACCTGATCAGCCTAGAGTCCCAAAGTACCGTAAAAAGGGAGGTATGGCCGTAGTCAGCTATCCTGCTCGGTGGGTAAAACAGGTATTGGGTCAGCTGAAGTTCCCTTTGGGTAAACAGGTCAAAGCCTGGTTCGAGATTGACCATTTCCTTCTTCCGATGCCATCTAATCTTGACTACAAATCAATAAGAGAGTTTCGATTTGTTCCCAGGAATGGCTGTTTTTATTTGGAATTCGTTTATAAACAACCAGACATTGAACCAATAGCATCGACCAATGACGTTTTAGGAATTGATCCAGGACTCAATAACTGGTTGACTTGTGTTTCAACCACTGGGAAGTCATTCATTATTGATGGCAGAAAGGTAAAATCCCAAAACCAGTGGTACAACAAGCAGGTAGGAAAAATAAAGAAAGGCAAAACTCAAGGTTACTGGGATGAGCGCCTGGCTTTCTTGGCTGAGAAGCGCAATAGGCAAATGCGTGACAATATCAACAAAGTCGCCAGGTTTATTGTCAATTGGTGCATAAGACATAAAGTTAGCACCGTTGTTTTTGGTTGGAATCGACGAAATAAAGACAGTATTAATATTGGGAATAAAACTAATCAAGAGTTTGTTCAGATTCCCACAGCTAAGCTAAAAAATCGGATTGAACAACTATGTATTAAACACGGCATTAAATTCGTTGAGACTGAGGAGAGCTACACCAGTAAAGCTAGTTTTCTAGATGATGATTTTCTACCTACGTTCGGCGAGAAACCTGAAGGGTGGAAGGCTTCCGGAAAGCGAGTAAGGCGTGGTTTGTATCGGTCAGGTAATAACGAATTAATCAACGCAGATTGTAACGGGGCTTGTAACATCCTTAGGAAAGTAGCGACACAGCTAGGGTTTCCCCTAGCCGAGGTCGGTAGAGCAGTCTTGAACCTGCCACAACGATACCGATTAGATTCACTGTCTAGATCCTATCGTGAAGCGTCATGCAGCGCGGTTTTAACCCGCGAAATGACATCAGCTTAGAATCCACGTTTTTCAAAGCGTGGAGAGTTCAAAATCTAGATCAGCTGCAAAACTGGTGGCAGCAACTGGTAGACCAGCAGGAGCAAAGTCAGGTTCTGCCGAATGCGATTGACCAAAGGTCACGCTACGCGATGAAGCGTTCGCGAAGCGTGGCCAAAGGCCTCAGCTTCCGCCAAAGGCGATCGCTAGTTCCTCTGACCGGGTTAATCTAGGCGCAGTTATTAACACAAACAGTAAAAATTGTCAAGTAAAGCATCCGATCAGCGGTCAACAGCACCAGATAGACTCTTTTAATAGAATCAGTAATTAGTCTCGGGGGGAGACAAGCGCACCCCCCATCTCCCCATCTCCCCATCTCCCCATCTCCCCATCTCCCCATCTCCCCATCTCCCCATCTCCCCATCTCCCCATCTCCCCATCTCCCCATCTCCCCATCTCCCCATCTCCCCATCTCCCCACCTCCCCATCTCCCCATCTCCCCACCCTCCCTCTAATTATGGGTATTAAACCTGACTTGATATTACTAACACAAGCTATAAAAAGCTTTTTAAGCATCCAATAAAAGCTTTTTATAAATACTTTAACTGCAGTAAATTAATTCAACAAAATCTTTAACTAATCGATACGTATAATTACGCTAACTTGATAATAAATAGCGAATTTTCGCTTAGTTTTAAGCTATAAATGGAAGTAGTCAGCCGACAGCTAACGCCGCGCATCTACCATTGCCAGCTATCAGCCATGGCATGAGCTGAATGCTTACCTATAAATAGGGATTTTTTTCCGGTTAATTATCTTATATGAAGGGGAAAAAACATTCATTATAATGATATTCCGGATTTTTTTAGGCACCAATCAATATCTGTGCTCACTGTTGAATACAACAATTACAACGTAAGCTAATGGGCTACGCGCAGGCTACGCCAACAGCTATCAGCGACCACTGACTACTGACGGCTGAATGCTTACATTACAACACTAGTATCAGAACAATGATTGTGCCTTTAATTTCCCAAATTTAACTGCAAATTTGGCGTTGCTTATTCTGGGTATGGTTTTGCCCCCCTAGCCCCCCAATTTTGGGGGGAAAAATACTTTCTTGCGTCCCCCAAAGTTGGGGGATTTAGGGGGCTTGACCAAAACCAGATGATCGCGCATTCATTCCTTGATTCAGCAACGCCGCAAATTTAGGCAGCATCAATAGTCAATTATTGGAGTAAATAAAAAAATGGCAATTATTTTAGGAACTCTCAACGAAGATAATTTAGAAGGTCTCCCTGAAAACGACATCATTCAAGCTTTAGATGGAAACGATATTGTTCGAGGACGGGAAGGGAATGATATTATCCAGGGAAATCTAGGTAATGATGTAATTTATGGAGATCAGGGTGATGATGTAATCCAAGGAAATGAAGGGAATGATCAACTCTTTGGTGGAGAAGGTGACGATGTAATTCAAGGTGGCGCTGGGAATGATCGAATTTGGGGTGATAGTGGTAATGATGTCCTCCAAGGCGGTGCAGGAAATGATACTTTCCGAGACAGTGGCGGTTCCAACCACTTCGACGGTGGAGAAGGTCGTGATACCGTTAACTTTCAAAATCTAATCAACTCTGGTATTAAGCTGAATCTGGCTGAAGGCACTGGTAGTTACACCGATGAGCAAGATCAGGAAGTAGCACAAACTTTAATTAGTATTGAAAGAGCCGTAGGTACTAATTTTAATGACGAACTGATCGGTAACGAAGCTCACAACAATTTCTTCGGTTTAGACGGTGATGACAAATATGTCGGTGGTGCAGGAAATGATACTTTCCAAGACAGTGGCGGTTCCAACCACTTCGACGGTGGAGAAGGTCGTGATACCGTTAACTTTCAAAATCTAATCAACTCTGGTATTAAGCTGAATCTGGCTGAAGGCACTGGTAGTTACACCGATGAGCAAAATCAGGAAGTAGCACAAACTTTAATTAGTATTGAAAAAGCAGTAGGTACTAATTTTAATGACGAACTTATCGGTAACGAAGCTCACAACAATTTCTTCGGTTTAGACGGTGATGACACCATAACTGGCGGTGCTGGAAATGACGTAATCAACACTGGTGACGGAAACAATACTATTGATTCTGGTTCCGGTCTAGACACCATCCAGCTTGGGAATGGTAACAACACCATTGCCCTTGAAGAAGGTGAAGGACATGACAAAGTGATAAATTTCCAACAGGGGTTAACTCGCTTTGGGGTTAGTGATGCTAGCACCCTTACCTTTGAGCAGTCTAATGGCAGTGTGAATATCATAGCTGCTGATGGTGACCTTCTCGCCAATGTAGAGGGAGTTGAGGTTAGTACCTTTACTGATAATCTCTCCAGTATATTTTTCTAATATAGCACTACGCATTAAGATTAGGACATTCCTAAACTCCGAAACTTAGTCATAGCTTACTTCTGACTTCTGACTTCTGACTTCTGACTTGCGCGTAGCGCTATACCCCTCGCTTCCGGTGTTGCTTAAGAATCGAATGATTTGAAGAGTTTTCTGGAACGGGCATCTGGCTGTGGAGTGGGCATCCGGGCATCTGGCTGTGGAACGGGCATCTTGCCTGTTTCATTTCCAGGCGGGCAGGATGCCCACTCCACTTATATTGATTCTCTGCCTCTCATTCTCTGTTCCCTATTCCCTATTCCCTGTTCCCGACTTCTGAAAGAAGTCAATTCACCAATTTTCGTCATTCCCATCAAAATTAGACTCGTACTCCTGCTCCCTTTGTTTTTTGTTCTTTGTTCTTTGTTCTAGCTCCATTTGTTAATATAATTACTTTCTAAAGTATGCCCCGAGGATAACATTATAGTTATAGCTTCCCTAGCTCGTAATCTAACTCTGACAGTATGGGAATAGGGAGTCGGGAGTCAGGAGTCGGGAGTATAATTAGTATAAAGCTAACAGAGAATAATCATGAATCAGGCAATACATGAGAGAGTATACTGGACTATTCATGACCTAGAATTGCTACCAGAAAATGAAGGAACACGCTACGAAATCATTGATGGAGAATTATTTGTCACTAGAGCGCCTCATACTAAACATCAGCAAACCTGTGGCAAAATTTTTCGACAGCTAGATGCTTGGTCTGAAGCAAGTGGTTTAGGAGAAGCTATTCCTAGTCCCGGTGTCCTGTTTTCCGAATCCGATAATGTTATTCCCGATGTCGTTTGGGTTACTCAAGAAACCTATACATTAACCTTAGACGAATCTGGACATCTAACTGGTGCCCCAGAATTAGCAGTCGAAGTTTTATCTGCTAGTCAACAAGACCAAAGACGAGACCGAGAAGCTAAACTAAAACTTTACTCTTCCCGAGGCGTAAAAGAATATTGGATTGCTGATTACACCTCTCGCAAGCTCGAAGTTTATCGCCGAGAAAACAGTCAGCTCAAATTAGTAGCAACCCTTTTCAGCCAAGATACCCTAACCTCTCCTATCCTACCTAGTTTTACTTGTACTGTCCATCAGCTTTTTCCGAAATAAAAGGGAATAGGAAATAGGGAGTAGGGAGTAGGGAGTAGGGAGTAGGGAAGAGTGTGGGGAGGGTGGGAAGTGTGGGAAGTGTGGGGAGATGGGGAGATGGGGAGATAGGGGAGATTTTTATTAAGGGTAATTGTCATAACATGATCTAACAGTTGCGTAGGGTGTGTTAGGGGCGGGCTCATTTTCCGCCTCTTCGCGCCTTTTTGGGACAGCCCGCCCCGTAACGCACCACCGGGTCAAACAGCTTTTAGGAGATGCACCCAAAGGGAAAAAATTATCACAATTCATTTAAGTTTGCTAAACATTTCCATTATATCTTTTCTCAGAGTAATTAGGTACACAGGATTTTTTCCCTCTTGCCTCTTGCCTCTTGCCTCTTGCCTCTTGCCTTTCAGCAATTTAGGTATCCCAATTTAAATGCTGAAAAGCTTTTGCGATCGCTAAAAAAATGCGTTCGCGTAGCGGCTCTTTCAGAGCATCGCATTTTTTTACATTACCCCTCAAAAAAAAACTTCTAAAAACCCTTGACAATATAAAATATAATCATTATTATTATATATGTAAATAAAAAACAAAAGGTTCACCTTATGCCATCAGAATTTCCAACAAATTCAGAGAACAATCCAGACGATTATTCCAACAAAAAAATCCGTGTTCAGCACATTTTGAAAGGCTCCCGCAAGGCAATAACTAATACCATGCATACCCTCTATGCACTGGGCTACACCGAAATATCCGAGTGGAGTCCTCTGCAGCCGACGGATGTTCCGGGAGAATTCATAACAATTAGCACCAAGTACTTCAGACTCCGTTAACACGTTAAATTGCTGGGGGGTTTTCCCCCGGCAAAACCATCCGGTTGAGTCGTGTAAGATCACTCACGTTTGGATAGGTTGGAAAACTGAATGACATAAGGTAAATTCCTAGCCGTGGATAGTATTTCTGCGGCTATTTTTTTTGAAGGTTAGCAGGTTATTAGTTTAAAGGTTGAAGGTTAGTTAGTTGAAGGTTGAAGGTTGGTTAGTTGAAGGTTATGATGTTGAAGAATAGTAAAAAAGTTGCGTAGGGTGCGTTAGGGACTGGCTTGCCCTGATTTTAACGGTCGCCAGTGTTGGGAGAGCCAGTCCCGTAACGCACCACCGGGTCAAACAGCTTTTAGGAGATGCACCCACAGGGAATAGGGAAAAAATCTGTGTAGCTAATTAATAGGATAACCGCTATAGTTACTAGCAATTAGGCAAAAACTATAATAAACTCCCCATCCCCCCATCTCCCCATCCTCATAAGGGTAGGTTTTTTACAAAGGGGCGAGTAGGTACTTTGATTACGTATAAATTCCTCAAAATATGTATCAAAATACACAATATTTTCCGGGATAATTCTCCCCATTTCCCGCTCTTCCCCTCCTGGGAGGGGTTAGGGGTGGGTTCCGATTCCCGACTCCCGATTCCCGACTCCCGATTCCCGACTCCCGACCCAAATGTAAAAAACCTACCCCTGTGAGATCTCCACACTCCCCATCTCCCCATCTCCCCATCTCCCCATCTCTCCTAATCTGAAGGGGGCAATTCCCGATCGCTCAAGCTTTTTTTACCTGTTCCCGCATAATATTTATATTGTTCAATGATAATTTTCGCCAGCTCAGAAAGGGGTATTTCTTTACCATCAACCTGAGCTTTCACATAAATCTTGAGTGCTTTAATATAAGATAGACCAAGAGCCAGGGTTAGTGCTGCTGCCGTTGAGCCTGATATTGCTCCACCAAGCACGGTGCCTGCACCAGGAATCATTTTGAGTAAATTCGCGACAATTACTTTACCCACTGCAGTCATTCCTCCTGTACCCCCAAGAGCAGATATCACCATGCCCAGAAAAGCTCTTTCAACCGTTAATCCAAAAATGCTAGTGATGTTAGCAATCATTACCGTTTGCATAGTTACCAAGATTGGCGCATCAGAAAACGGAATTGGTGAGGCACCAACCAATGCTGAACCAGTAACGTAACCCGTAACATATTTAAACGCTTCACCTGCTTTTAGTTCAATATTTCTAATCTGTTCTCTCAGAAATGCTTTGCGCTGGGCTTCCGGCAGTAAATTTGCCGTCACTTCTACTAAACGCTCTAAACCATGGGCTGTCACCGTATAATCATCATCGATTGGTTTTGATTGTGCTAGCACTGGAATAATCTGACTAACCGGTAGATTCTTACCCTCTAGGAAAGCAATAAACTCACTACGTTTTTTCGTTAAGGTTTGAGTCAGCACTAAGATAACGGGTACATCTTTTTGTTGCAGGCTCTTTAGCCATTCTTCCTCAATCGGATCCAATCGAGCTGTTTCATGATTAAGGCAATACCACACCACATGAATATGTTCTTTTGCCTCTAGTTTCCTTTGATCATCAATTAGTTTCGAGATATCTCCCCTTACTCGTTCAATCTGTTGAGCTTTAAGTTCTAGCCCTGGTGTATCGTACACTGTAATCGGGCAACCTGTTTTCGTATAACGACGAATGGTTTGAGTAACAGGATAGCCCACTCCAGTTTCTGCCAGACGAGAGCGAAAAATTGTGTTTACTAAAGTACTTTTTCCTACACCGGTTTTACCAATTACTAAAACATTACATTGCTCAACTTTGCTCTGGGCATCTTCATAGGCTTCGCTCATTTTGCCTAACAGTTCATCAAACGAAATGTGCTCTGACATTAGTAGTTTTCTCCTTTAGCAATTACCCATAAGTATTGAATCTAGCCATAAAATTTTACCAAAATCCCTGATTTTTGTCTATAGCAAAGGGAGTAGGGAGTAGGGAGTAGGGAGTAGGGAGTAGGGAGTAGGGAGTAGGGAGTAGGGAGTAGGAAATACGGCATCAAAAATTATCACAATTCCTACACAGATTACTATATCGTTATTGTCACCAGAGCAGGAATATAGCGTTTCTCATAGCTATGAGGTGCGCTTGACCCATTAAGAATTAAATTCGCCACGGGTCGCACCTGAGGTACACAATATTTTTTCCCTCTTGCCTCTTGCCTTCCCCTCCTGGGAGGGGTTAGGGGTGGGTTCCTGCTCCGAAGTCCCTATTCCCTATTCCCTATTCCCTATTCCCTATTCCCCCAATTATAATGATACTTAATCGACATAATGTTCGATAAAGTTCCTAAGTTCATTCACATTAAATTCCTTAGCAAATTGAAATATCACCTTAGCAAATGGGACAAATTTAGCATCTAATTATTCCAGCTTTTTTGCTTCTTTGCTGATTTCAAACACATTACCTTTCTTAGCAAACTCATAAAGTTGGAGCAGCACATCGGATGGGGGAGGCACAATGGCATCTAGGTTGATTTCTTCAGCTCCAGCATCTATTATAGTTTCTGGTTTTGGTATGAAGTCTTCATACACCCATTCCAGTTGCAAATGCTGTTTTAATTTTTCCAGTAATTCTGCTACGTCCACTGGTTTAGGAATAAAATCATCGCAGCCTGCAGTCCAACTCTCTTGCTTGTCTAACTCATAAACACTGGCAGATGAAGCAATAATCAACAGATCTTTAAATTTATCTGATGAGCGCAGACGTCGCATCATTTCCAAGCCATCCATCACCGGCATCACCAAGTCAGTAATAATTAGATCAGGGTTACATTCTGTGGCTTTTTCCAAACCCTCAACGCCATTACTGGCCTCCAACAGCTCAAATCCTAGAGGTTGTAACACATTCACAATTACAGAGCGATTCTCCCATTTGTCATCTACTACTAGGATTTTTTGTGGTTTACCCTGATACCCTATAATGGTTTTGGTAGAGGCTTGCTTAGTCTCAATCACAGCTGTGGTAATGGGTAACTCTAAATCGATAGAGAAAATGCTACCTTGGGCATAAGTACTCTCAACATTGATACAACTTCCCATCAACTTGATAATTGTTTGGCTAATCGCTAATCCCAGTCCAGTACCTTGAGCACGATTATAAACATCCCCCACCTGTTCAAAGGGCAAAAATATTTTTTCCAGTTGTTCTGGGGTCATCCCAATCCCAGTATCTTTAATGATAAATCGAACTATGACTAGGGGGGATTGGGGAGTAGAAAGTGCTTGGTGGTTACTGATAAGTTCTACCTTAAAGGTGACTCCGCCATGGTCAGTAAACTTAATGGCATTGCCCAAAAGATTAAGCAGAACTTGTCGCAATCGTTTGCCATCAGCCAGGATACCGTCTGGCAGATGGGATGAGGGTTGATAAATAAAAGCAATCTGCTTTTGCTGGGCTTTGACGCGGCACATTTCTACAACTTCTTTCAAAAAGGACGGCAAATGAATTTCTGTCGGAAACAGTTCCATTTTCCGAGCTTCGATTTTGGATAAGTCTAAAATGTCATTAATCAGATGGAGCAGATAGTTGCCACACTGATAAATAAGATTGATCTGGTCTTTTTGTTTAGCAGTTATCTGTGGATCCCGT
Source organism: Moorena sp. SIO4A5 (assembly GCF_010672005.1). NCBI lineage: Bacteria > Bacillati > Cyanobacteriota > Cyanophyceae > Coleofasciculales > Coleofasciculaceae > Moorena > Moorena sp. SIO4A5. The sequence continues at coordinate 17,425 of NZ_JAAHHZ010000114.1, forward strand.
TGCAGAATTTGGGCATAACCCAAAATGCCATTGAGGGGAGTACGCAATTCATGACTCATATTAGCCAGGAATTCACTTTTGGCGTTATTAGCCTGATCAGCCGCTTCTTTAGCTGCTTTGAACTCAGCTGTACGTTCCTCAACCCGGATTTCCAGTAAAGCATTGGTTTTTCGCAGTTCTGCTTCAATTCGCCTACGCCCAGCTAGATAAACTAGACCATAGCTAAATCCAAAGCAGGAAACACCAGCAAATAACAGCCAATAGCGGTAGTGATGGATAACTTGACCCAGAGTCACTTTTCCCCAATCTTCGTAGGGACGAACCCGCAGATTGCGTAAGGTTTCGTGACAAGGTTGGTAGTTGGCCGGGATGGTCCAGCCGTGATAAAGACCAGCTTTGGCCGCTGGGTGCTCAGAAGGCATGGTAATTAATGCGATCGCAACCTCTTCCGCTAACTCCATTGGGGTATGGGGTAGTGTGGAAAAGGGCCATTCTGGATAAAGTTTAGTACTCAGAGCAAAAGGGAAAGTGTCCTGATATTGAGTTTGCTGATTCAGGATCACAAAGTCATCTAGATTAATTTTGCCCTCCTGTGCCATACGTTCGAGGGTATCAGTGCGGACAGTGCCAGCATCGACAATACCATCACGAACAGCGTAGACCACTGCGTCATGGCTACCACCAAAGTGGAGCGCTGGAAAGTCACGGTAGGGGTTAACTCCAGCTTCTAACAGAGTTTCCCATGCCATTTGCCAGCCCCCAAAGGCAATTTCACTGACGGCTATAAAGGTTTTACCCCGTAAATCCTTTAAATCCTGGATATCATTGCGGTCAGCATGACGCAGGATAACCGCTCCAAATTGGGTGTAAGACTTGCCTAGGCGTAGATTTTTTAGGGTGGCAATTCGTCTTGCCCCATAAATCCATTCCAACTCTACATACATTCCAGGGTTAGGCAACACAAAGTCCACCTCCTGGTTAGCTATTATTTCTTCGAGGGTATCAAACTCTAGTGGTACAAGTTGGAAAACATAGCCGGAAATCGTGTCACTGAGATAGTCTAGGGTCGGTTGCCATTTTGCCTTAGTATGGTCAACACCCCGAATTGCCATCACTCCCACCTTAACAATCTTTACCTGTGAATTCATTCTTTGTCCTGTTCCATCTACAGGTTCCTGAGCAAGAGTAATCCCTGGGGCAGTCGATGCTATTGCTGATGCTATGACTGATAATCCTATGCCTATAATCAGGCTAGATTTAATTAAGAAATAAAGACGAATCATAGTATAGTACTTTTCAATTATGTGAGATACAAAGTTTTGGGTTTTAGGGAGTCGGGAGTCGGGAGTCGGGAGTCGGTGTAAGAACATTTAATGTCCCTCATAACTATGAGAAACACTATATATCTTTTCCGGTTAATAAATTCTAGTTTTAATTCATCAATACCTATTTCCTTCATTAATTAATAATTAACAGGCTGAATATAGCGTTTATATCATGTCCGGATAATTACCCTTAATAAAAATCTCCCCATCTCCCCATCTCCCCACACTTCCCACACTTCCCTCTCTTTCCCGATTCCCGATTCCCGATTCCCGATTCCCGATTCCCGATTCCCGATTCCCGATTCCCGATTCCCGATTCCCGATTCCCGATTCCCGATTCCCGATTCCCTGCGCTATACTAATTATTTTCAAGATACTTTTCTATCAATAGTCTAATTTTTGGTAATTTAAATTCATTAGCATAATTCGATATAGTCTGAGCAAAGGGAACAAATTTATCATCTAGTTGAGGTATTGGCTGATACACCCACTCTAACTGCAAATATTGCCCTAAGAAAACTTGATTGGTAGCTTGCACTACAGACAAACCATCTACTATTCTTCTAAAAGGTGGACAGAAGTCGTTTTTTTTCACGGACGTATTACCTATGGTTGACTATTTTATCCAAGCTACAGAACGCCCTTGGATGAGCATTTATTTAAGAATCCTCGCCTTTGTCTTTGCCTATGGCGCGATTGTCCACTTTGGTAATATAGCAGGTTTTGGGGAAATGCCGTGGTTAGAAACACC
>NZ_JAAHHZ010000115.1:0-19151 GCF_010672005.1 Moorena sp. SIO4A5
ATAGTAACTTATTGCTGGGATTGAATCAGCTAATTAGTGATATTAATCAATATCAATTCTTTTTTAATTCTGGATAATCTGACTTATTTGTTAATCATTGAATTCGGAGAGTGACAGAAGAGGGATAAGAATTAAGAATTAAGAATTGAGAATTAAGAATTAAGAATTAAGAATTGAGAATTAAGAATTAAGAATTAAGAATTAAGAATTAAGAATTAAGAATTAAGAATTAAGAATTAAGAATTAAGAATTAAGAATTAAGAATTAAGAATTAAGAATTAAGAATTAAGACATTTTTATATTTATGTATTTATGCATAGAAGAAGATATAGCAGTACGCACGCACTTGTTAGGACAACTCTTACCTCTAAAACCTTGTTAGAGTCAACTTCTGTCTTCTGCCCTCAGCATAGCTGCCTTGCGCGTAGCACTATAAAAGTAAATTATTAAATTACCTATGGTCAAAAATGAATGAGAAAAAAAGATATACAAGAAAGAACGCTAAACTTTAGCGTAAGAATAGTCAATCTCTGTAAATTTCTGAGACAAAATGGTGGGACTGGATATGATTTAAGCAAACAATTAATCCGCTGTGGAACAAGTATTGGAGCAAATGTTGAGGAAGCACAAAATGCAGAAAGTAAACGAGACTTTATTCATAAAATGAGTATATCCCTCAAGGAAGCTAGAGAGACAAATTATTGGTTAAAAATATTAATCGCTACCGAGAAAAACCTATAACCAAGATTGCTGTCTTTACTCAATGAATCTAACCAGGGTTAGCGCAAGAATCAATAAGCCGTAGCTTATTGAGAAAAAAACCACGTCATTCTCAACAAATTAACTCTATTGCGAGTACAGTTCGACGAGATTATAGGGGTTTCGAGCCACGAGCAACCGAGATCCAGCCAATGCACATTATGGGCAATTTTTTCTTGCGCTTACCCTGTGAATCTAACGAATTAATTTCTATTATTTATGCAATTATTAAAAACACTAAGGCTCAAAAATAATTCTATAGCCATTCTAAAACTGATGAGGTACAAATTTATGGGTTTTAGGGAACAGGGAACAGGGAACAGGGAACAGGGAACAGGGAACAGGGAATAGGTAATAAGCAAACAAAATCTCTGTCCCTCATAGCTATGAGAAACGCTATAAATTATACATTCTTCATTCTAAATTATACATTCTTCATTCTAAATTATACATTCTTCATTCTAAATTATACATTCTAAATTATACATTATGAGAAAAGTTGACACTTTCGAGGATAAAGCTATCTCCTTTTTCATAAGCAGGTGCACAAAATTAATTCCTATTTTTGACATAATAATATATAATTAGATAAAATCACTGAAAATGGGTAGTTATATGAGATTCATTAGAGAATTAAATACCGAAACTAAAAAACTGTTGGAAAGAATAAGTTGGCAAAGTAAATATCCTCAAGTGAGAGACCGAGCTAAATGTATATTGTTGAGTTATCAAAAGTTTTCTATCAATGAATTAAGTTCATTATTTGGAGTTACTCGAAAAACTATATATAACTGGTTAACTAAATGGGAATATCAAAAAATAATAGGAATATACAATCAAAAAGGTAGGGGCAGAAAACCTAAGTTAAATCAGGAGCAAAGGCAACAAGTAAAGGAGTGGGTAAAATCTGAACCAAAAAGCCTAAACAAAGTTAAAATTAAAATCAATAAAGAGTGGAAAATAGATGTAAGTAAGGAAACTATAAAAAGAACCATAAAAAAGTTGAACATGAAATGGAAAAGAATGAAGAGAGGAACGAGTAAAACCCCTGATGAATGGGAACTAGACGTAAAAATACCCAGACTAAAAGAGCTAAAAGAGCAAGCTAAAAAAGGATAAATTGAATTAAGATATTTAGATGAAAGTGGATTCTCTTTGAAGCCAGATATTCCTTATGGATGGCAAGAAAAGTTAAAAAGAATAACTATTAATAGTTCCCAAAGCAAAAGAATTAATGTTCTCGGATTAATGGGATGTGAAAATCAATTAGATTACGAAATCCATCAGGGTTCAATTGATAGTGAAATCGTGATTAATTTTTTAGATAATTTTAGTAAAAAATTATCTAAATTAACTGTAGTAGTAATGGACCAAGCTTCAATACACACAAGCAATAAAATCCTAGAAAAATTAGAAGAATGGCAAGGTAATAATTTAGATATATTTTGGTAACCTACTTACTCACCCAAGCACAACTTAATTGAAATTTTCTGGAAATTTATTAAGTATGAGTGGATTGAAATTGAGGCTTACGAAAACTGGAAAAGCTTTCTTAAATATCTCAAAAAAGTGCTTGACAATTTTGGGGAAGAATATGTAATTAATTTTGTTTAGGTGCTTAAGGATAAAGTACCCAAAACCCTTGCTGATTACGTCTAAAACACTCTACTCCTATTGTCTCTGACTGGATTAGAACATACTCCTGCAAGGTTTTTAGCTTACGGTATTTAGCAAACTTATTGCCCCGGTCGTATGCCTCTGTAGAGGGTGAGAGCACTTCTACAATCAGACAGGGATACTGAATAAACTGGTTAGACTCTTGATCTCTGGAATCACAAGTTACTACTACATCTGGGTAGTGGTAGGAACGAACTGAAGATATTTTTACCTTCACATCTACCATATAGACCTCACAGCTACTGTCTTGTAGGTGAGTATTTAGATCACTAGCCAAATTTAAAGCAATCCGGTTGTGAGGTTTCGAGCCTCCGGTCATGGCGAAGACTTCCCCATCGCTATACTCGTAACGAATCTCCTGAGTCCGTTCCCACTCCAGGTATTCTTGGGAAGTCATCCGGTAACGCTGTGGACTGGCAATCATGGTTTTTTGGAATCAATAGGGTATGGGCAGACCTGGTGGTGCGTTACGGGGCGGGCTGTCCCAAAACTGGCTACTGAGAAAATTAGGGCAAGCCCGCCCCTAACACACCCTACGCACTAATTTATCCTTTCCATAAAACAACCTTCAACCTAAATTCTAAATTCTCCATTCTTAATTCTTAATTCTTAATTCTTAATTCTTAATTCTTCATTCTTAATTCTTAATTCTAAATTATTAATTCTAAATTCTTCATTTTACGTGTTTTTGCCAAGCCAATCGTGCTGCTCCCACCATTCCAGCTCGATTCCCTAATTCTGCTTTAAGTAACTCTAAACCAGTACGAGAGGAAGGCAAAACTCGTTGCTCTATTTCTGCTAGAGTTGTTGGCAAGAAAAACTCGGCACTAGCACTTATACCACCACCAATAATAATGGCTTCTGGTGTCAGTGGATAAATAAGACTAGTTAGCCCAATCCCTAATAAGCGTCCGTAATCTGCCCAAAATTCTAAGGCTTCCTGGTTTCCTTCTTGGGCTAATTTACCAAGTTCTGCTGGTTCTTTGCCACTGTTGCTTCGGATTGCCCTAATGGAAAGGTATTGCTCTAGAGAACCCCGATTACCACTATTACCCTCGGGACCATCGGGATATAGATTAATTAAGCCCAACTCCCCAGCAGACCCGAGATGACCTGTGAAGAGTTGACCATCGAAAATGATTGCCCCTCCTACCCCTGTGCCTAGGGTGAGTAGAATCAAATTCCGAAACCGACGACCAGCCCCTAACCAAGCTTCTCCTAAACCAGCACAGTTAGCATCATTAGCAACAACTGTGGGATAACCGACTTTGGCTTCTAACTGATCGGCTAGGGGAACATCGTGCCAATCCGTTAGGTTAATCGCAACTTTAGCAATTCTTCCAGCAACATCAGCAGGGCCAGGACATCCAACCCCGATACCAATTACTTCTTCCCTGGTATCGAGACGAGAGATTGCTGCTACTATTGCTTCGATCACCGCTGTTGGTGTTGCTGGTTGGGGTGTATCTACTGTTAGAGACTCCAATTCGGTTCCATCTTCACGGAAGCGTCCCAACTTAATCGCAGTGCCACCTAAATCAATGCCTATGGCTTGAGTCATTAGTCCTTAGTGATTTGTCATGAGTCATTTGTCCTTAGGCATTTTAAGGCAAAAGGCATGCATGCAAGAGGCATGCATGCAAGAGGGTTTTATTGAATTTCAATGTTTCTGACGAAATCGGGGATTAATCAACTCGCTTAATCCTTCTCCTACTAAGGACAATCCTACCACCATCAGTGTCATGGCTAAACCAGGGAAGAGCGCTGTCCACCAAATCCCAGTTGGTAAGGCATCGAGGGCTTGACGTAAGTCATGACCCCACTCTGGGGTTTGTTCTGGCAATCCTAATCCTAAAAATCCCAGTCCTCCCAAGATTAAAATCGCATCAGCGGCGTTGAGGGTAAATAGAACTGGTACACTTTGAATCACATTCAGAAATAGATAGCGCGATAATATCCTACCAGGGGAAGCCCCCAGGGCTTGAGCGGCTTCGATGAACAATTCAGTTTTGACGCTAGTGGTGTGATTCCGGACTACCCGATAGTATTGGGGGACATAGGAAATACTTAATGCGATCGCAGCATTGAAGACTCCTCTACCGACTACAAAGGCCAGAGTCACCGATAGCAGTAGTCCTGGCAAGGTATAGATCGTATCCATTAAAAACAGTAATACCCGATCGAGTTTGCCACCGAGATAACCACTGATTAACCCCAAAGGGACACCAATGATCAGGCTGAGGGTGGTAGCGAGAACGACTACTTTTAGAGCAGCTTGAGAGCCAAACCAGGTGCGAGAGAAAACATCATAACCCTGGCGAGAGGTACCAAACCAGTGATTCCAGCTCGGTGCTTCATGAATGGGATTACTGAGGGACTGGGTAGGGTCTTGTAGCCATCCCCAAGCTTGAAAGGTGGGAGCGAAAATGGCTACTACAATAAAGCACCCAGTAATCACTAGTCCTGCTACCATTAGTTTGATGGATAGACTAGGCCCTCTAGTAAAAGACAAAAAGCTGGGGAATGATTGTTTGGTTGAGGTCATCCTTCATCCTTGATACTGATAGCATTTATCATACTGATCAGGTAAACAATCTTGTGAACCTTTTGCCTTTTGCCTTTCGCCTTTTGCCTATCTCTTAAACAGTAGTTGGTAAATAGCGTTCAATGGCTTGACGATACTGACTCTTTTGCTTAATTCCTTTAAATTCCGCTAGGAACTCTTTGTCCTTAAATAACTGTACGGTAGGTGTTCCCACCACTTGAGCATTTTCAGCTATTTCTCTGTCTTGGTCAATATCGATCTCGACAAAGTGAATTTTGCCATTATACTCATCTACTACTTTATCCAGCATGGGCTTGAGAATTTTACAAGGACCACAACTGGGGGAAATATACTTGACCATGATTATGCGATCGCTTTCATGGAACAGTTTACGCAAGGCATAGCCCCCCAGATGGCGTGTTTCATTAATATCAAAGGTTTCCGCCGTCTCAGCTACTGGTTTTTCTTCAGTTTCTTCAGGTTTTTCAGCCGTTGGCTGTTCTGATGCCGGTTGTTGATGATACTCATGAATTAGGTTATTGGCAGATAGCCAGCGTTCTGCTAACATAGCCCCCATACAACCTGTTCCAGCCGCAGTGATAGCTTGACGGAACTCATGGTCTTGGACATCACCAACAGCATAGACTCCCTCGACACTGGTTTCCACCGAACCGGATTTAGTGACAATGTAACCGAGCTGATCTAACTCCAGTTGTCCTCTAAATAAGGATGTGTTAGGAGTGTGACCAATAGCGTAAAACATCCCCCGAACTGAAATATCCTTTTCCTCACCAGTTTCAGTATCCTGGACTCTTACGCCAGTCATCGAACCATTGTCTCCAAACACATCAACTGGCTGAGTATTCCAGTGAATAGTAATTTTGGGATTATTCAACACCCGGTCTTGCATGGTTTTGCTAGCTCGCATCTCATGCCGACGTACTAGCATATGAACATGGGAACCATACTTGGTCAAATATACAGCTTCCTCTGCCGCTGAGTCACCCCCCCCGACTACCGCCACTTCCTTACCACTGAAAAGGGGAGATGCACCATCACAGATGGCACAAGCTGAGATCCCATTACTCCAGTACTGAGCTTCCCTGGGTAAATGCAACCGTTTCGCTGTTGCCCCGGTAGCAATCACAATACTATGGGTTTTTACTTCCCGTTCCTCAGAGCGCACAGTAAAGGGACGCTGACTTAAGTCTACAACGATCACATCTTCGGTATAGCATTCAGTGCCCCAGCGTTCTGCTTGAGCCTTCATCCGTTCCATTAATTGAGGTCCGGTGATTCCCTCTGGGAAGCCAGGGAAGTTTTCTACTTCTGTAGTAGTCATCAGCTGTCCACCAGGGATTCCCCCAGCTTGAAAGCCTTCAAACATTAAGGGTTTCAGGTTAGCTCGTGCCCCATAAATCGCTGCTGTGTAACCGGCAGGACCAGAACCGATGATGACAAGATTTTCTACAGAGGAGTTGGACATCTGATAAACAAACTCATAACGACTACGTTTTCAGTATAACTGAGTATACCATATACAACTTAGCGAATGTTGTAAGACATTTAAATTGTGAATAGGGGCGCTTTGGAGGTAAGAATTCAGCTGACTGCTGACTGCTGACTGCTGACTGCTGAAAAGCGTACAACCTGACTTTATCAAAACAGAGGTACATTAAAACTCATACCTGTACCGAAAACTGTCCCATCAAAATTAATTCTGGAGTTGGAAGAAGAACCAAAGCTTTGTCCAGCATACAAATAAATTTGACTATTACTAGAAATCTTATAACTGACACGACCAATTAACTGATGATAGTTATCATACCGTTCCCTTTCGGTATAATCAGATAAGGCAAGTTGGTAACTAAGAGCTGCTTTAAATCGGGGATAGGGGTAATAGGCTAAAGATGCTCTGAAAACATTACTAATCTTAGAGCGTGTCTCTGGATCAGCAAAACGTAGGTTTAACTTATAGGACGTATCTAAGGCTAAGTCCTTTGCTAACCAATCCCGTCGGCTGAGTCTAAGATATACAGAATTATAATGAGCGAAGCGATCGCCTCCCTCTTGCTTGAATAACTGTTGATTGCTCCATCCTAACTCCCCATAGGTTCTTTTCAATAACTTCTGACGAACTCCTAGGTTAACTTTCAGTTGATTATAATCAAGTTGGGATCTATCTCCATAACGCACTATATTACCACTTACTGAGGTTATGAGCTTAGTGTCAGGTCCGAGGGATGGTACAGCTAATAGGGTTAGTCCTGGTCTCAACAGACCATCATCAACTGGATCGACTCCAGCGAAAATATTATCGCTTCTGAAATAACTGACTCTACCCTGTAAATATACTGTAGGTTTAGGGGGAGTCGGTGGTTTTTCTTGGAGCCGCAAACGGAGCACCCCCAGTTCCGGGTCTCCATCATTAGCGTTGGAATCTGAGTTTGAACTATTATCTCCAGAAGCAGGTTTACCTTGAGATATCTGTGACCTGTCAACTACCTCAGTTGAGCTAGAACTCGATGAATGCTCACTGACAACAAAGGAAGATAATAGTTCTCCACCACTCCCGATTTTAACCTGAGATAACTTAGGAGTACAATGCTGTTTTACCTGATCAGTATTAGCTTGGTGTTCTGTACCACTAAAAACTAAACTGACTGCTGGCTGATGGGAAATACTGTCTATGGGGTAACATCCAGACCAAGCGGGTTTACTGATGGTCAGTGTACTTAAGAAAATCAGATGTCCCAAAGTAGCTAAATAGGTTTTTTTAATCTGGTGCTGGGGAGGATGATCATCCTCAGAGTTGTCGTGATGTTTTTTATTTTTTGAAACCATATTTAATTTAAAAAAATATCGTTAAATTAATAACAAATTAAGATAATAAACATTAATTTTTTTTTAAAAAAAATAATAAAGTTCAATCATGATAGTTTAATACTCATTACTCTAGAATAGTCGTTGCTAAGCTGTGAGCGGTCTACAGGGTTTTTCCTAACAATGAGGTACACAGTATTTTTGGCCTGCTCCCTGCTCCGAGGCTCCCTTCCCCCCTTACTAAGGGGGGTTAGGGGGGATTTCTGCTCCCTGACTAAAAAATAGACAAGTTAAATGAGCAACAGCTTACCAAAATTGATCAATGCAGGTAGGGTATTTTTCTCCCAGCTAATAATTACTAACCACCAGCGGTGTTTTCAGGATTGACTAACCTGTATTTCATACTACTCTGAAGAAAAAATATCCTGACTTGACTTAGAGCCTACAGAATGTCGTATAGGAGAGTTTTGTACCTACTCTTCGAGAAGGCAACGCCAAAGCCCCGTAAGCTATCAGCTAATGCGCTACCTCAAGCGCGTCGTTCGCACAGCGTGGCCAAACGCGCCCCGCGTGGCCTAAAGGCCAAGGCCAAAGCCTGTGCCACCCACGCTACTTGAGGTTCTGATCGGGAAAGTTCCAGGGTCTAAAGCGCGACTGCATCAAGAAAAGAGCTAAGCATTCGTTTAATCTCTGTTAAATCAGCTGATAGCACCTCAAGTAGCACCATCTGTAGCGCATTAGCTGAATGCTGACCTCTCAACTACCTGACAATACTGACCTTTGAGCTATTGGAGTTGCCCCGTGTTTCGCAAGACAGTCCTACTACTTTCCATCTCTCTATGGAGCGTTAATTCACTAATTTGTTCTAAACCAGTCAGTGCCGAAATTCCCTTAACTAGTGCTGTGCTACAGAAGCTACGTAACCGAGTGCGATTGATTCCTCAAAATCAGTCAGCTCGACCAGCCCGTCCATCTGATGCCATGACGATAGGAGATGCACTGGTAACAGCTCGCTCCTCCATGGCTCAACTGCGCTTCAATGATGGTTCCCTAGCCCGACAAGGAGAGTTAGCTGTCTTTCGATTTATACCTAGAAGTCGTACCTTTGAGCTATCTAATGGCACACTACTGCTGTTAATTCCTCCAGATCGGGGTAAAACTCGAGTGCGTACACCCAATGCCGTGGCTGGGATTAGGGGGTCAGCTCTGTTCATGCGATATATATCTGATACCAATACAACAATTGTTGGAGCTCTGACCAATAGCGGTATTGTGGTCTATAATCGCACTCGTTCTCAAGTTCAGGAATTAAAAGCTGGGCAGATCGTGGTTATAACCGAGGATCAAATTGAGCAGGTTTATGAATTTGACCTCAGAGAGTTTTATGAAACCAGTGAATTAGTCAAAGGGCTGAATTTGACCCAGACAGGACCGGCGGATAGTCCAGATCAAGCTTTGGATTTAGTGCGAGGGGAAATTGCAGATGCTCTAGAGGCGCAAGTTCCTATTATTGGCAACAACATAATTGTTAATCCTACTTTCATTCGTCTTCGGGGGAGTGAATCGGACGAGTTTCCCAGTGCTGATTTTAGTGTGATTGATGGTGGTGTTGATGTCTTCGATCAAGATGTGGGTTCTGAGAATTCCAATGCCGATATCACTGATCAGGTTAACCAGTTAGATATCAGGTCTACCTTGGAAACCGGTGAGTTTCTTAACACTGAGCAGGAGGATGAAACTGTTGAACTGGATCCCGAAGACGTTGACAAACCACTAGAGCCGGAACCAGAACCAGAACCAGAACCCGAGCCCGAGCCGGAACCGGAACCTGAGCCGGAACCAGAACCAGAACCAGAACCGGAACCGGAACCGGAACCGGAACCTGAGCCTGAGCCCGAGCCCGAGCCCGAGCCAGAACCGGAACCGGAGCCGGAGCGTGAGCGTGAACCGGAAATTCCTGTTCAGCTACCGGATCAAGGTCAAGGAGTAGAGGATGACTTCCCTGGTCAAGGTCAAGGAGTAGAGGATGGCTTCCCTGGTCAAGGTCAAGGAGTAGAGGATGGCTTCCCTGGTCGAGGTCAAGGAGTAGAGGATGGCTTCCCTGGTCAAGGTCAAGGAGTAGAGGATGGCTTCCCTGGTCAAGGTCAAGGAGTAGAGGATGGCTTCCCTGGTCAAGGTCAAGGAGTAGAGGATGGCTTCCCTGGTTGAGGAAATCCCTGAGCTTATCAGGTTAGTTGTAGTGCTTGAATTTATTCAAGAAAAGCCGTCTTAGTCATTAGTTTTTTGTCAGCAACAGAGTGGTCTGATTATCAATCAGAGCAGGTTTACCATCACTGGTATGGCAGCTAAATGACTCAAAATAGCGACGAACTGGGGTAGGAAACTCAGGAAAGTTGAATACAGCATCACCATCAGCAATATTAGCCCAGAAGTAGCGTAGACTCGGAGCAAGTTTCTGGGCATCTGGTAACGGTAAATTTAAGGGGGGAGAAGTCAGGAGTTTCACCATGAATGGATAAGAGCGATCGCTCATCCATTCTCTAGATATCTGGGGTAGGTTTTCCCAACCAGGGACTGACTCCACTCGATGAGATTCAATTTGTAACCATCTTTTTCCTTGATTATCGGTACACAACTGCAATATCCGGTAGGGGTGAGGATAGCTAACTAATGAACCTGTGGTGATTTCGTAGACTCCCTCTTGATAGGCGATATCCTGTACATGCAAGTGACCTGTAAAGAGTAGATTGACCCCAGCAGTTTTGAGAATATTGTGTAATATTGGACCATTTTCCAAGATATACCGATGTCCCAAGGAATGGTTAGCTTGATCGGGCAAATGCTCGATCACATTGTGATGCACCATCACCAGCACCAATTTATCCTGGCACTGGGAAAGCACTTGCTCAAGCCAGATCAGCTGTTGCTGATCAAGACGCCCTACCTGTTTACCACCGGTATCGAACTGGTTAGAATTTAACCCAATCAGCTGTACTCCAGGCAAAACTTCACAGGTATAGTACAACTGCTCGGGATTTTCATAACCAAATTGGCGATAGTAGTAAGGAAATTCCTTTAGTCCAATCGAGTGTTCATTGGGTAAGATATTGGGGACATCATGATTTCCAGGTACGACGTACACTGGAAAAGGCAACTGGCTCAATCGCTTTTGTAACCAGGCATGATTGTCTGGTTCACCATGCTGGGTTAAGTCTCCTGGTAGGAGGAGGAAATCCAAGGCTTTCTGCTCTAAATCCTCCAGAATCCTTTCTAGGACTGGAATACTAACTTCTACCAAATGAAACCGATTGGGATGATCCCAGATGGTTTGGGGTAACCCGATATGTAGGTCACTTACCACGGCAAAGCGAAAATTTAAACTCATAGCTAAAACTTTTCTTGATTAAACCCTAGATTAATTATTATTAAAATTATCGCTCATGACGTTTGCTGTTATACCATTACAACTCCTTGTTTAGGTTACATTTAACTGCTCACCTAAACAATAATGGATAATCTTTAATTTAGCCTGACATAATTAGGCTTTAGTCTATAAAAAACTTTAAAGATTACATTTAGGATAAATACAGATGAGTCGGAATTGCCTTCATTGAGGTGCGACCCAAGGGCGATTTACTCGCCCGCTTAAGGCGCGCACCTAGATATCACATTTACAACTAGATTAGGGATATAACCCCTAATCCCTGATCCCCCATCCCCTGAGTAAAGTAAGGAGGTGCTAAGGTTGGCTAGAGTCCGAGTGCGACAACACGTTAATCCACTTAGCAAGCAATATCAGATGCCGGTGAGTCCTCCGGATTGGAATCAAGTTTATGCCCAAACGGCTCTTCCATTACATCTGGATATTGGCTGCGGGAGAGGGGAATTTTTATTGCAGATGGCAACACAACAACCCCACTGGAATTTTTTGGGGTTAGAAATTCGGGAACCATTGGTAAAACAAGCCAACAGTAAGGTGGTGGATTTAGGGTTGAGCAATCTCCTATTTTTGTTCTGTAATGCTAATAGTTCTATAGATTCACTCTTTAGCTCTTGGCACCCTGGTGCCTTGCAGCGCGTCACTATTCAATTTCCTGATCCTTGGTTCAAGAAGCGACAAGCCAAACGACGTATAGTGCAGCCCACCTTGGTTGATACTCTAGGGGCTTATTTGACCAGTGGAGGGGAGGTCTTTCTACAATCCGATGTGGAGGAAGTGGCAGTGGAAATGCGATCGCGTTTCGATGCTCATCCAGTCTTCTACCGGCCAGAGACTGCTTGGCTGCCAACCAACCCCCTGCCAGTGGCTACTGAACGGGAAATTTCCACCCTCGCTCGTGGTGAACCTGTGTACCGAATGTTGTTCTTTCGCCGTGATGATGTTTAAGGAATCGTGGAGTAGGAACACTGGTAGCCAAACCGCCTTCTGATTCAATCAGATCAGCGGGCTACTGGTCTGTATGCTCCTGCCCAATTTGCTTCTCCCCTATGGTTCGCTCTACCTAATTAAAGCATGAATAACCATCAAGCTGAGGCAACTCAGGCAGAAATTATGGTTGTGGATGACACACCAACCAATTTGCAGCTGCTATCTTCGATCCTGATTGAGCAAGGCTATCAGGTTAGGAGCATGATCGATGGACTACTTGCCTTGGAATCAGCATTGTGTGATCCACCGGATTTGATTTTACTCGACATTATAATGCCAAAGATCGATGGCTATGAGGTCTGTAAACAGCTGAAATCTAATCAAAAAACTCAGGGAGTTCCAGTAATCTTTATCAGTGCTTTGGATGAAACTTGGGACAAGGTGAAAGCCTTTGCTGTTGGTGGTGCTGACTATATCACCAAGCCATTCCAGGTTGAGGAAGTTTTAGCCCGTGTGGAGAATCAATTGACTCTGCACAAGCTACAAACACAACTGATTGAGCAAAATCAACTGCTGCAACAGGAAATTCGCGATCGCATTTCCGCTCAAGCTGCTTTAGAAGCCCTCAATCAAGAACTTGAAACCAGAATCCAAGCTCGCACAGTGGAACTAAGAGATTACTTAGAACAGCTACGGAACTTGGAATCGCAATTGCGTCAATCACTGGAGCGTGAAAAAGAAGTCAGTGATCTTAAATCTCGGATTATTTTTACCATATCCCATGAGTACCGTACACCTTTAATGACAATTCTATCCTCTGTGGAACTCCTAGAAAAGTACCGTCATAAATTTACTGATTCTCAGCAACTTAAACATTTTTGGCGGATCCAAGCTGCGGTCAAACATATGACTACCCTAGTCAATGATTTATTATTCATTAATCAAGCAGAATTCGATAAGTTAGAATTGAAACCAGTTGCTTTGAACTTAGTAACATTTTGTCAGGAGTTATTCTGCCCAATTAAATCAAGCCTTGGGGCTAAACATCGGCTAATATTTAGTAGTGAAAGAGACTGGGAGCCAATATTAGGAGACCCCAAAATCCTTCGACAAATTCTGACTAACATCATCTCCAATGCCATTAAATATTCTCCCGATGGTGGGACTATTTTAGTACAACTAAACGGAGATGAAGAGAAAGTCATATTACAGATAATTGATCAAGGTATTGGCATCCCTAAAGAAGACCAACCAAAATTGTTTGAGTCTTTTAGTCGTGCCAGTAATGTGGGTATAATCCCAGGAACAGGACTAGGGTTATCAATTGTCAAAAGTTGTGTAGACTCCCACGGTGGTAAGATTCACTTGGAAAGTGAAGTGGGTGTCGGAACAACCTTTACCATCACCTTGCCCAAGAATTTACCAGAAGAGGAATAAGCCGGTCACTTAATTACGCAGCAATTGGTATACAATAATAAATTGTGCCATTATTATAATCCGTCAATGCCTAAACTAAAAAGCCGCAAATCAGCTGCCAAGCGTTTTAGAGCTACTGGCAGTGGTAAAATAAGACGCCGCAAAGCGTTTAAAAATCACTTACTAGAACACAAGACCTCAGAAAGGAAGGGACGCTTGTCTAAGCTGAGCTTGGTAGACGAACGGGATGCGGATAATGTTCGCCTGATGTTGCCTTATATGTAAATCTTAACAGTAGACCATTACTGCTAACACTACTACTAAAGTAAACAAACTAGCTAGAATTAACCATGACACGGGTAAAACGCGGTAATGTCGCTCGTAAGCGGCGCAAAAAAATTCTCAAACTTGCTAAGGGGTTCAGAGGTTCCCACTCGAAACTCTTCCGCATTGCTAACCAACAAGTGATGAAAGCGCTGCGGAATGCCTATCGTGATCGCCGCAAGCGCAAGCGGGATTTTCGACGTCTGTGGATTACTCGCATTAACGCAGCAGCACGTCAAAATGGCATTAGCTACAGCCAGCTGATGGGTCAAATGAAAAAAGCCAATATCCAAATTAACCGCAAGATGTTGGCACAGCTGGCAGTGCTGGATCCAGATAGCTTTAACAAAGTGGTGGAATTAGCGGCTAAAGCTGAGTAAGCATATGCGCTACGCGCACCCTACGCGCGTCTGCGGTCAGCCTTCAGCTTTTGGCCATTCGCGTAGCGTGGCCATAGGCCAAGGCCAATCGCTGACGGCTGAATGCTTAGCAAGCTGAAAAACTTGGGTTTTGGGTAAATAGGTAATCCGTAAAGGATTAAGTTGTCGGGTGATCAAAAAACTTTGGTTATTTTGATTATTATAGATTATAATAGTTAGCTCACCCCTCTTCACTTAGTATCTTTAATTGGTATTTAATTGGTATTTAATTGGGTATTTCTTGTTCAGTTAAGTTCCTGAATTCACAGGGAATACCTTACATTTTTACCAATTTCTTTACCAATTTTGATTCCCCAACCGATGCTTAAGCAAAAATTCTTCAACTTTGGTATGGTATTCGGATTGACGGCGATGTCTTTTTTGACACCGTTACGGGTTGGGAGTGCTCAACTTGAGGAAATAGAGCAGCGGGGTCAGTTGATAGTTGCTGTCAAAGATAATCTGCGCCCTTTGGGATATAGGGATGCCGATGGCAAGTTACAAGGATTGGAAATTGACTTAGCACGACGTCTAGCAGAAGAACTGTTAGGTAATTCTGATGCGGTGGTGTTGCAGCAGGTGGGAAATCTTGACCGACTTAAGGTGGTTTTGGACGGTGAAGTTGACCTGACAATTGCTAGAGTCACAGCCACAGCACCTCGCCGCCGATTAGTGGATTTTAGTATCCCCTACTACCTGGATGGCACGGGTTTGATTACTAAAGACCCCTTAATTACCAGATTGGGTGATCTCCATAGCAGAACCATCGCCATACTCAATCATTCTAGCACAATTGCCGTCGTGCAGTATGCTTTACCGGAATCTAGGGTGGTGGGAGTAGATTCCTACCAAGAAGCGCGATCGCTTTTAGAAAATGGTAGGGCTGATGCTTTTGCTGCCGATAAGAGCATTCTCAGTGGCTGGGTACAAGACTATCCTGAGTATCGGATGCTACCAGTGTGGCTCTCGGGTGAAGCCTTGTGTGTGGTGATGCCTAAGGGGTTACAATACACCAAGCTAAAGCAGCGCGTGAATAATGCGATCGCACGCTGGCAAGCAGATGGTTGGTTAGCTCAACGAGCAACTGTTTGGGGATTACCATTAAGAAGAAAAACTGTCAAGCCTTATGAATGATACACTGCCAACTATTTATCTCTCAGTTTTGCTAGTCCTACTTGCTGGTGTTACTGTCGCTGTGCTGCGCCAAGTTCTCAAAACTCGTAAAATTGAAACCACTCTCTCTCGGTTGGAAAAAAAGCTGCAAAAAGACCGGGGGACGGTTATAGAGTATTATGAATTGGGCAGTATTTATGCGGACAAGAAGCTCTTTGGTCAAGCTATCCTACTATTTCAAAAAGCCTTGAAAGGGACTGATGCTGAGGACGAAAACCTTGCTCCTGTCTATAATGCTTTGGGTTTCGCCTATTGTGCCAAAGAACAGTATGATCTGGCTATTCGCCAGTACAAAGAAGCCTTGAAGCAAGAGCCTGGATATGTCACAGCCCTCAACAATCTCGGTCATGTTTACGAGCGCAAGCAATTAACAGCTCAAGCCTTAGAAGCTTATGATGAGGCGCTCAAGTATGACCCCAAGAATTCTACCGCTAAGCGTCGAGCAGAATCTCTCCGGAAACGCTTGGTTACACCAGCTTGAATAAAGTCAGAAGTATCAAGTATCAAGCATGAATTATCAAGGATGAATTTAGTTGTCCTACTACTTCTGGTACACCAGCGATTAAGCACAGCTTATCCATATCAAGGGTTAACCATGGTTGCTTGAGCGCTAGATTGGCAAAGGGACTCTCAGGTGGGACCTCTAACTGGCTACCCACTAAGCCTAAGCGGGATTTAAAATCACCGTTGAAGTAGAGAATATTGCCTGAGAGGGTGCTTAAGACATTGTCATTTAGAGGGACTTGCCAGCCAAACTTAGCGTGATTGTAGCTGAAGCGGCACAGGGTATTCTCTCCTTGACGGACGGTGACCCGATGTTGATATCTGGTAGGGCGTTCGCGTAGCGTGACCTTTGGTCGTTCGCATTTTTCCCAGGTGAACTCAGCTATCTCTTTTGGTAATCCCCAAATTTCTCGACCACCTGCGACAGAATCGTGGTTATCGACGTAGATGTGGGAAATCCAGCCGCCAGTTTTGCGGGAATAGCGCACTCTGCCAGCAACTACAATTAATTCACTGTATTCTAGGACTGACCCTGAGCCGTACAGGGATAGATACACCCCACCTAGAGTCTTTCCTGGCCAGAGGGAGACGATGTCAAATTCTGGGGGAATTAGCGATCGCACTCGCTCAATATCAATCAGCTGCAAGGTTTGGATGGCGTAGCCTTGTAGTGTCCAGGGTGGGTTTGGGTAAGTCATCGGAACATCCTCTAGGTAAAATGCTTAATCCGTTGATTTTTGTGAAAGGAATCCAAGATTATGCCGATTATGATAAAAATTACCAATTTAGTCAATTAGTAAAATTTACATATAATCGAGATAATCGAGAACAGTAGCACCAGCACAAGACAATGCCAGATACACATATTCGCTTTGATTGGGCAATCAAAAAACTGCTGCGGAATAAAGCTAACTTTGGTGTTTTGGAAGGGTTTATAAGTGAGTTGTTGCATTTTGATATTACCATCAAAACCCTTCTGGAAAGCGAAGCTAATCAAGAGACACTCGATGATAAAACTAACCGAGTTGATATTCTCGCTGAAACCACGGATGGTGAGCTGATCCTGATTGAAGTACAAAACAACCCTCAACACGATTATTTCCACCGTATGCTCTACGGTGCCTCTAAGTTAGTCACCGAATACTTAGACAAAGGTCAAGAGTACGGTCAAATTAAAAAAGTCTACTCAATCAATATAGTCTACTTTAACCTGGGAATGGGAGATGACTATATTTATTCCTATCGCGGAGAGTTCATTGGGGCTAATCTCGGGGATATCCTGCAACCGACCAAAACTCAGGAGTTTAAATTTCACATCAATAAAGTAGCAGATATCTTCCCAGAATACTACTTACTGAAAGTCAGAAATTTTAAGGATTTAGCGAAAAACCCCTTAGATGAATGGATTTATTTTCTGAAAAACAGCGACATCAAAGCGGAATTTTCTGCCAAAGGAATAGCCGAAGCCAAGGAGGCGCTACGAGTTAATAATTTATCAGAACAAGAACGAGTAGCTTATGAGCGTTATATCAACAACAAGCGTGACGAAGCCAGTATCCTGAGTACCCAAGAGCTTGAGACCAAATGGCAAGTGGAACAGGCAGAAATTCGAGGGATGGAAAAAGGGATGCAACAAGGTATCCAACAAGGAAAACAAGAAGGTATTCAACAAGGTATCCAACAAGGAAAACAACAAGGAAAAAAAGAAGAAAAAATAGCAGTCGCCCGTTCCTGCCGGGAACAAGGTTTAGATGTGGAGACTATTATGAAAATCACCCAACTTTCTCGGGAAGAGATTGAATCAATTTAGAATTTAGAATGCGCGAATTTAGAATGCGCGGATTTGTAATTCACCATTCACCATTCACTCTTTCTTCCTTAATGGGGTTCCCCTGGCCAGATTTGGGTGAATGACGTTCAAGATTTACCTCTTCCCGATTCCCTGGGCACAGGGTATTTTTTAGTAAAATTTACCTATAATCGAGATAATTGAGAACAGTAGCACCAGCACAAGACAATGCCAGATACACATATTCGCTTTGATTGGGCAATCAAAAAACTGCTGCGGAATAAAGCTAACTTTGGTGTTTTGGAAGGGTTTTTAAGCGAGTTGTTGCATTTTGATATTACCATCAAAACCCTTCTCGAAAGCGAAGCTAATCAAGAGACCCTCGATGATAAAACTAACCGGGTTGATATTCTCGCTGAAACCACTGATGGCGAGCTGATCCTGATTGAAGTACAAAACAACCCTCAACACGATTATTTCCACCGTATGCTCTACGGTGCGTCTAAGTTAGTCACCGAATACTTAGACAAAGGTCAAGAGTACGGTCAAATTAAAAAAGTCTACTCAATCAATATAGTCTACTTTAACCTGGGAATGGGAGATGACTATATTTATTCCTATCGCGGAGAGTTCATTGGGGCTAATCTCGGGGATATCCTGCAACCGACCAAAACTCAGGAGTTTAAATTTCACATCAATAAAGTAGCAGATATCTTCCCAGAATACTACTTACTGAAAGTCAGAAATTTTAAGGATTTAGCGAAAAACCCCTTAGATGAATGGATTTATTTTCTGAAAAACAGCGACATCAAAGCGGAATTTTCTGCCAAAGGAATAGCCGAAGCCAAGGAGGCGCTACGAGTTAATAATTTATCAGAACAAGAACGAGTAGCTTATGAGCGTTATATCAACAACAAGCGTGACGAAGCCAGTATCCTGAGTACCCAAGAGTTTGAGACCAAATGGCAAGTGGAACAGGCAGAAATTAGAGGTATTGAAAAAGGGATGCAACAAGGAAAACAAGAAGAAAAAATAGCGGTCGCCCGTTCCTGCCGGGAACAAGGTTTAGATGTGGAGACTATTATGAAAATTACCCAACTTTCTCGGGAAGAGATTGAATCGTTGTAACTCCATTCTCTATTCCCTGTTCTCTGGGTACAGGGCTAGATTTAGTACAATTTACCTATAATAGAGAACAGTAGCACCAGCACAAGACAATGCCAGACACACATATTCGCTTTGATTGGGCAATCAAAAAACTGCTGCGGAATAAAGCTAACTTTGGTGTTTTGGAAGGGTTTATAAGTGAGTTGTTGCATTTTGATATTACCATCAAAACCCTTCTGGAAAGCG
>NZ_JAAHHZ010000116.1:0-18986 GCF_010672005.1 Moorena sp. SIO4A5
ACTTGCCATAGTCGTTGCCCAATTTAATCAGGTCTTGGTAATCTTCAAACAGCTGTTTTGCCTCTTTTTGGACAATTTCCGAATCAAAAAAACCCATTGCTCTTACCTGTCAACCGGTTTGGTTGTACTCAATCGCCGCTTCTAATCACATTTTAATGTAGCGTTAAACCTGGACAAAATTCGGTTTTCCGTATTAGTCAGTTGTTCGCCCAAGGCGATTCGGTGTAGGGTAGGTTAGTCAGTTGAAGGTTGAAGGTTAACAGGTTGAAGGTTAACAGGTTGAAGGTTAACAGGTTGAAGGTTAACCTTCAACCTGTAACCGGTTAACCTGTAACCGGTTAACCTGTAACCGGTTAACCTTGGCCAATAGGCCACGCGATCGCGTTCAACCTGCCAACCTTCAACCGGTTAACGTTCAACCTGCCAACCTTCAACCGGTTAACGTTCAACCTATAACCTGTAACCTGTAAGTTTCCACTCTGAGATAAGTAATTATTATAGGAACATAGGATTGACAGTATTTGGATATCCACCAAGCTATTCAACGCGGGTCAAAGCAAGTATGTTGAGCAAGCCAAAAAGCCGCAAAGTCGCTTCCCTACTGGCCTTGAGTGGGGTAGTTATCCCCGTTTGTGGATTACACAAATTTTATCTCGGACAACCCTTCTGGGGAGTAATGTACTTACTCCTGTGTTGGACACCCATTCCTCGAATTGCCAGTGCTATAGAGGGGGTGTGGTATTTACTACAAAGTCAAGATCAGTTTGACCTCAATTTTAACCTTGGTATTGAGTCTACAGTATCTTCCTCAGACAATCCATCGGCTGGGATTGACCCGGCCAAGGTAGGGGAAATTGCTGATGCCCTAAGACAGCTAGACAGCCTGCGTCAGGAGGGACTAGTGTCTGAGTATGAATTTGAACAAAAACGTCGTCAATTACTTGACCTAATTGCTTGAGTTTCATGGCAATTTTTGATTGGCTATCACCCAAGACTCCACAAAACCCGAATCAGCAATCAATTCAGCAGAGGCTAAAGCGTGACCCCTACTATCGGCTACAATCTACAGAAGAAATTGCTGTAGCTGCCAAATTGGGGCTCACCATTGATGTGAATCAAGCTGGTGTGGATGACTGGCTGAGATTGCCAGGGATATCTATCCATCAAGCGCGATCGCTTTTTGAACTCACCAGCAGCGGTGTGCAATTTTGTTGCTTAGAAGATTTGGCCGCTGCCCTAGGTTGGTCAGTACAACGTCTGACACCCTTGCAACCAATTTTGAGGTTTTGTTACTACGATGCGGAGAGTTTAGTAACGCCTCAGCTAGTCAACCCTAACACTGCATCTCTAGAACAGTTGACGAAAATTCCAGCAGTGGACTTGTTTTTAGCTAGAGCGATCATGCAAAATCGCTTTGATGGTGGCCCATACCGTAATTTAGCTGACCTTCAACGACGCCTTGAGCTTAATCCTCAGCTGACATCTGAGTTAATGTACTATTTAATCTTTTGAGATTATTAGTTTGAGATTACTAGTTTGAAATGCTATCGAGTTGACTACTTATCCTTCTTGGTTGGGAGTCACTTAAAACTAGAAACTAGAAACTAGAAACTAGAAACTGGAAACTTGTCAGTGGCGAAGTCACAACTGACAACTGACAACGGACAACGGACAACGGACAACTGACAACGGACAACGGACAACTGACGACTGACAGCTGACAGCTGATAGCTGTTGGCGTAGCCTGCGCGTAGCGCATATGCTTACCACAAAAAACAAAAAAGGAACAGACTACTAAAGAGTGGTCTAGTTCCTACACAGAAGTGGTTGAATCAGCTATGCCGACGAAAAAATCCGGTAATCTTTCAAAGTTTTAGGTTAGACCAATTCCTTAGACTTGCGCTTTAATGAAGTCAAGCTTAATCCCAGTAAGCTTAGGCTAAACAAGCCCATTGTCATGGGTTCAGGAACAGGTTTAGAATTGGAAGGATCTCCAGGATTGGCAGTTATATCAACATTAATATCAGCCTTGGTAAGAGTAAAAGAACCCGTAGCACCTAGCCAGCCAGACATACCAAAGTTAGTGTTTTTGCCATTAGCTCCAACCCCAACCTGGAAGGCGTATTTACCATTTTCAGGTTTTTGGTAAAGATTCAGTTCCTTGCCATCGTAGAAACCTAGGCCAGTTAAGGTAGCCCGAGTTTCATCCATGTTATAGTAGTACCAAGTACTAGTATCGACGGGGCCACCTTTTTCTACGTATTCAGACTTTGGTAGTTCCTTTTTCGGTCCTCCCCAAGGTTCTGGTGTGCTATTGAACCAAATATCAACGTCCCATTTTTTAGTATCATCTAACTCGGAAACGATGGTACCCAACAAATTAGCAGTCCCATCATTGTATTCATTAAAGATACCTGAAGTGTCAAATACAAACCTCCCTGAGTCCAACTCAGGAAACCAGAAAGCGTGTCCTGACAAATCAGTGTCTTCTGGGTAGATATGAGCTTCATCGGCTAACCAGGACTTGAGGATATCAGCTGCCTGGGCTTCTCCTACTGCTCCCAAAACTATAGACCCTAAAACTAATCCACTGCTTAAAAATTTAGTTATTTTCATTTTTTAGACGCCCTAGTTATTTGAATAAATTAATTAATTGACTTGAGTCTGTAACTAATTGGTTGACTAATTGTTTGACTAACTCGTTCGCGTAGCGTGGCCAACGGCCAATCATAGCCTGAGCTATCAGTAAAATCACTTTCAGTAAATTAACTGATATTTATAGTCTGCCAATCTGATGGTTGCGATCGCGTTAGTGCTAACGTATAACTTTTGTATTATTTTTGTATACAGCGTTTTTCATAACTATTAGGTGCGCTTTCCGGATCTAATTATTAAATTCGCCACGGGTCGCACCTGAGGTACACAGGATTTTTTCCCTCTTCCCACTTCCGACTTCTCTGTTCCGGTGATCCGCTGTTCCCTGTTCCCTAAAACCTTAGGTACGCTCTTACCATTAAGAATTAAATTCGCCACGGGTCGCACCTCAGGAATCTGTACCTCACCCAATTGACAACTGCTGTAAATTCATAGCAATAAAAAAAATACCATCACCTTTCAACTGGCTCCAAACTTGATTTCCTGACCCGGAGCTAATCTCTAATCATAAGAAAAGAGCCCCTGGATTTTTTCCGTCCTATTCAGGACTATCAAGGAGCCACTTCTAACCCAATCAGATCAAGTCCCGATCAGGGACTGCATCAAGACAATGGTGTTAACTATACCAAATTATCGAAAACTACTTCTTCCCTCCCCCCTCTACCCACGCGCCCCCGCCCCTCTAACCACACTCTTCCCCCGATTCCCGATTCCCAATTCCCGATTCCCGTTCCCCTCCTGGGAGGGGTTAGGGGTGGGTTCCGATTCCCGATTCCCGATTCTTTGGGCGTAGCGATATAGCTTGACAAGTGAAGCTTAATTGAGGGAAACTCTAGGTTAGCCTATGGGAGGGCGAAGCAAAAGCAGATAAAACCTAGGGTTTCAGCCATTAATTCCTTGCCCGAATTACTTACTTGCCCGAATTACTGGCTCGAATGGGTCGCCCTTAACCAAAAATCCACGACGCCAGACTTTCCATCGGAGGGGTTCTATGCCGGAAAACACGATTTCAGCAGAAATTCAGTCATCCCCCAACCACTCTAGACAAGCTGCTTTAGCTCTACAACAGCTTGGCTTTCGGATACTGCACATTGGACCGACTATCAGTGTACAAGCCCCGCAATCCCTGTGGGAATCAACTTTCAATGTTTCCTTCCAACCACAGCAGAAAACCCTGATCCAGGAGATAGATGGCAGTGAGGTTACCTATCCCAAAGCTGCGGTTGACAATCTACAAATTCCTGAGCAACTACAAACCTTGGTAACTGGGGTGATGTTTGTAGAACCCCCAGAATTTTTCTGATCGCTCTTAGCGGAAGCTGAGGCCGTTGGCCACGCGGGGCGCGTTCGCTTCATCGCGTAGCGTGGCCAACGGCCAATCCAGTTAACGATAATTCGATCATTATCCAGGCTAGAGGGACGATCGGGTCGTGCCTTTACTGTATCGTGCCTCTAGTTTTCTATGGTCAAATGTTCAATAGTAAAAAGTTGCCAATAAAATTTTAAACTAAAGCCGAACAAAACAAAAGTACCCACGAGGGTGACGTCAATATGTGATTAAAAATACCAAACTAAAGAAGTAAACCAAAGAAGTAAAGCAACTTGGTTTGTTGATCAACAAAGACAGCGATAGTCATCAACCGCTGTCTAACTAGGATTTAACTAACAGGATAATTATGATACAACAACTACAGACGGGAGTTGAGCGAGTTTCCTTTGAAGCCATTCTCGCATCAGAAAGTGGCCAGTCTATGTTCGCAAGTGACACCTACCTCCAACCGGAGAATCTTCAACAATTCGCTCCACCCCCTGGACGGGGCATTCAAGCTGCAAATATTCTACAATCCCTTGGCTTTCGAGTGCAGCAAATCGGAACTTTTTCCATTAGTGCTGATGGACCACGGGAACTGTGGGAACGGGTCTTTAGCACCCGAGTTGAACGGGATAGCCAACTCATTAGCGAGGCTCATCCTCAACTGGGAGAAGTGACCTTCTTGCGCCATGTTGCTGGTGCTCCCTTTACCATTCCCCAAGAGCTATTTGGGTTGATAGAGCGCGCTTATCCCCAACGTCCACCCATTTTATTTGAGTCGCCACTGCCTCCACGGGTTCGTTATCATCACCTCAATGTTCCCTCCGATGTAGCTATGGTATGTCGCTCGACCCCTGTCCACAAAGTCGGGGTAACCGGTAAAGGCGTTTTAGTAGCAATGGTAGACACTGGATTCTACAAGCATCCCTTTTACGAGTGGCATGGCTACAACTACCAGGCAACCCTGGCACCAGATGCTAAAAACGTGGAGCGGGATGAGAGTGGTCATGGCACCGCTGAAGCAGCAAATATTTTTTCCAATGCACCGGATATTGACTTTATTGGTGTCAAAATGGGGAGTAACCCCACCCTGGCCTTTAAGATGGCATCGGATTTACATCCAGCGGTGATGAACAACAGCTGGGGCTTCAGTATTCCAGAAGGGCCTCTACCGAATTTCCTCAAGCCCCTAGAGGCAGCAGTTATTGAAGCAGTCAAAGAGCGTGGTATTACTGTCTGTTTCTCTGCTGGTAACGGACACTATGGATTTCCTGGTCAGATGCCGGAAGTGATTTCTGTGGGTGGAGTCTATGCCCACGATACTGTTGAGGGCAATGACTTTCGGTTAGAAGCTTCCAACTACGCCAGTAGCTTTGATAGCCAAATTTATCCAGGACGCCACGTCCCTGATCTTTGTGGACTGGTGGGAATGCAACCCCGGGCTGCCTATATCATGTTGCCCGTTGAACCAGGGGACGAAATTGACCGAGGCTTGGGCGGTGGTCAGTATCCGAATCAGGACGAAACGGCTACTGATGATGGCTGGGCAGTGATCAGCGGTACTAGTGCTGCTTCTCCCCAAGTAGCGGGTGTTTGTGCCTTGCTTAAGCAGGTGCAACCTGGTCTGTCTCCATCCCTGATTAAGCAGATTCTACGGGCATCAGCGCGAGATGTTAAGCTGGGCAAAAGCTTCCATGGTCAACCAGCAGGAGAGGGACACGATGGAGCAACTGGCTCCGGTTTGGTGGATTCCTATGCAGCCTATAAGTTAGCTCGCTCCGTGACCATCCGCAATGTTCATGACTTGCCAGCACCTCGATGAAATAGTGGTTCTCAAATAGGTGAGGTATATTTGAGATTTTAGGGAGTCGGGAGTCGGGAGTCGGGAGTCGGGAGTCGGGAGTCGGGAGTCGGGAATCGGGAATCGGGAATCGGGAATCGGGAGTCGGGAATTGGGAGTCGGGAATTGGGAGTCGGGAATATCACCACACTCCCATAAATCCCATATATCCCTATATTCCCATCTCCCCACCTCCCCATCTCCCCATCTCCCCATCTCCCCATCTCCCCATCTCCCCATCTCCCCACACTTCCCTCTCTTCCCCTGCTCCCTGTTCCCTACTCCCTGTTCCCTTTGCTACATATGCTGACTAATAAGATAATCGCCCATCGTGGGGCTTCTAATTGTGCCAAAGAAAATACTATTGAAGCTTATGAGAAAGCGATTGAACTTGGGGCTGACTTTATCGAATTTGATGTCAGAATAACTAAAGATGGGGTATTGATTTCCCATCATGATCCAATGATAGCTAATCAAGCTATCAGTCAGTTAAGGTTTGCTGAAATAAATCGCATTGCTGGTCAGCAAGGGTTTAGAGTTCCTACGGTTGAGGAAATTTTAAGACTGACTCGTAACAAAATTAAACTAGCGGTTTAATTAAAAGAAGAAGGCTATGAAGAAAAAGTCATGGCCTTAGTAATGGGATATATCAAAATAGATGACTTTGTTATTTTATCATTTAATGTTTCATCGTTAAGATGGATAAACTTGAATTACCCTACGGTTAAAACGGGATTGTTATTAAGCAAAAAAAAGAATAATTTTCTGATTATATTACTCAGACTTTTGGGAATTTGGGTGTTTCAGAAACTGATCAGACTTACCCCCGATATCCTAGCACTACAGTGGGAAACGTTAAAATTTGGTTTATTGGAAATTGCTGCTAAACAGGGCAAACCGGTTTTTGTTTGGACTTTGACACTCCCCGTCCTATAAGAACGGGGATTCTCACTTCAACGAGCCAACTTGCTCAATCAAGCCGGAGCCAGAAAGAGTAGAGGTCGATTCTCCATGAGCGTTGGGGTCTATGACCCAAGTTCCGCTGTGCCCCAGCGTACTCAAGGCTCTTCCTAAAATGTTGATTGCGGCGTTGTGATCGCGGTCTAATTGACAACCACATTTGCAGGTATGAGTTCGAGTCGATAATGACTTTTTCACGATCTCACCGCAACTAGAACAGTTTTGACTGGTATAGGCAGGGTTTACGGCAACGGTTACTCTGCCAAACTTTTGTCCAAAGTGCTCTAACCATTTACGAAACTGATACCAACCTGCGTCATTAATAGATTTGGCAAGACAGTGATTTTTTACCAGGTTTTTGACTCTAAGATCTTCATAGGCGACCAGGTCGTTAGACCGGATTACGCAACGTGCCAATCTCTTGGCATGTTCTTCACGTTGCCTACTTATTCTAAGATGGTGTCTGCCTAGCCTATTAATGGCTTTTCTACGATTGGCTGAGCCTTTCTTCTTGCGGGATACCCGACGTTGATAAAACTTTAAACGCTTCTCCCCTCTTCTATAAAATCGAGGGTTTGGTTCAGTATGGCCTCTAGAATCGGTATAGAAATCTTTTAATCCAACATCTAGACCAACGTTTGCATCTGATGGTTCTAAGTGCTCGTTATTATCAACAGCAACACAAAACTGTACATAATAACCGTCAGCTCTTTTTACTATCCGGACTCGCTTGATTTGGTTTTTATCAAATCGCCACAAATCCCACGTACCCTTGAGTTTTAGTTTCCCGACCCCTTTCTTGTCAGTGAAGGTTATTGACTTCTTATCAGGGGACAATTTCCATCCTGATTGCTTATACTCAACTGACCTGCAATGGTTTTGAAATCGTGGAAACCCCTTCTTGCCAGGCACCTTTTTCTTGCAGTTGTCGTAGAAACGGGCGATCGATGACCATGCTCTTTCAGAAGCAGCCTGGCGAGCAGTCGAATTTAGCTCATTAGCAAAAGAGAACTGCTTAGCTAAGACCTTGCAGTATTTACTGAGGTCATACTTACCAGTCCCTTTCTCATCCATCCAAAGGCGAATACAAGAGTTTCGGATAAACTTAACTGTCCGAATTGCCTCATCAATGGCTGAGTACTGATGCTTTTTGCCGTACGCTTTGAATTCAATAATGATCATTGACCTAAGGTCACGCTCCGCGAACGGATATCGACCTTTTCCGTTACTGTTTTATAGTACCACACTCAGCGACAAATATCAGGATAGATCTAAAAAAAAAGCCGTCCATTGAAGTTACCTTAAGATAGTGGAGCCTTTATGGTCGGCAGGCCGTGAAAAGGGTTAAAACTTATTGAATAAGGCTCCACTATCTAAGGTTTCGTCTCGTAGAAGGACGGGGCTTTAAACCCAAATTTTTTGGTAAATAATCAAAAAATGATTGGAGAGCTTCTACATGATACTCGGATACATGGTATCATTACCGACAAACCTGACTTAGCTCGTAAGCTATCAGCTATCACCAGTTAGCGGTCAGCCGTCAGCTTTTTAATAAAACAGGTAAACATTAGCTATCAGCTATCAGCGGTCAGCCGTTGGCGGTTGGGCACGCTACGCCAACAGCTTTTTAATAAAACAGGTAAACATTCGTTAAATCTCTTTTAGCGCTGCTGTCAGGGATTCATAGTGCTTGGCTGAATGCTGAATGCTGATGGCTGATGGCTGAATGCTGAATGCTGAATGCTGAATGCTGAATGCTTACAGATTATTGACTAATCTTGAATATACTCTTCGCCATTGATCATCGCTATCTCGGCTCTTACAAATTCTCGTCCTAGGTAAAGGGCATGATCGAAACGACTTAAAGGACAGGGTTTAGTTTCTTCGGTAATTTTCATGCCTAGTTCCTTGGCTGTCCTACCTTTGAAAATAGCGGTGGGAGTACGGTTTAATTTAACATCGCAGGGAAATGGTTCTCCGGTTTCTGGATCAACTGCTAACCCTTTGTCATTAATTTTGTTACTGTAGTGTTCGGCACAGATCAGACTTGCATCTCGGTCTATGTAAATAATAAAGTAGCCCTCTGGATCGAGTTCAATAAAGCGTTTGGAGAGCTTTTCATCAATAGCAGTAATGTTTTGGGCAGTGATCATCATGGGAACGGTCAAGGGCTAAAGCTGATGGCAAATCCCAATATTATAACGTTAACAGAACAATTAGACAAGCTCAGAGATGAGGATAACAGGGAAACACAGCGGGACGCAGCAGGTGTGGGAGGTGTGAGGAGTTACTTGGTCAGTTACTTAAAAAAGTTGATAAATTTAACAGCCATACTTACTCTAGATTTAGTATAGTAGAGCTTGGGAATTAAATAGTTAACCCTAGTGGTAGTGTTGTACCTTGGGGTTACCCATCCATGGTGTAATATATCTAAGATTCTGAGCAACGAGTGAAAAGGCCACAAACCCTCTCGGCAAAAACTATAAGCCAAATCAATCCAGATTTAGTATAGTAGAGCTTGTGAATTCCATAGTTAACCCTAGTGGTAGTGTTGTACCTTGGGGTTAGCAAGTCATGGTGTGTTAAATCTAATATTCTGCCTAACCAGTGAAAATGCAACAAACCCTATCGGCAACAACCATAACTCAAAATCAAGGGAATATTAAGGTGATCAGACGGGATGGTTCTCTGACTTCCCTTGATATTTCCAAAATTCGTGCTGTTGTTGAGTGGGCTTGTGCTGGCAAGGATGTCAATCCGATCACTCTAGAAGCCGGACTCACTACCCGCTTGCGTGATGGTGTTACTACCAGAGAGATTCAGGATAACTTGATCAACTGTGCCCTGGAAATGTGTAGTCCTGATCAGCCTGACTGGCGCTATGTAGCAGGACGACTGCAGATCTGGAGTCTCTGGAAAGATACCCTGGTAAACCGTGGTTATGAGTACGGTGACTACCCTAGAACTGTTCGCTCTAAAGTAGAGTCTGGTCAATATGACCCCAGTATCTTAACCTATACGACTGAGGAGCTAAAAGAAGCAGGTTCTTGGATTAATCGGGATTGGGACACGGATTATGATTATGCAGGGGCTGTACTGCTAACTCGTCGGTATCTCCTGGCGGATGAGTTGCCCCAAGAGGCATTTTTAACTTGTGCTCTGCTGCTAGGGTCAGTGGAAGTGCCGGAAGATAGACTAGGTTGGGCAAGGCGATTTTATGAAGCGATCGCACAACGGAAAATATCTCTAGCGACCCCGATCCTGGCTAATCTCAGAATTCCTAAGGGGTCTCTGTCTTCCTGTTTTATCACTAGCATTGATGACAACCTGGAAAGCATCTTTGAAGGAATTACTGATACGGCCAGAATCTCCAAAAACGGTGGTGGTGTTGGGGTCAATGTTAGCCGGATTCGCTCAACGGGTAGCTGGGTGATGGGCAAAGCCAATGCTTCGGGAGGGGTAATTCCTTGGATTAAACTGCTAAACGATACTGCGATCGCAGTTAATCAAGGAGGCCGTCGGGCAGGGGCAGTCACCGTTAGTGTGGATGTGTGGCATCTCGATGTGCCAGAGTTTCTGGAGATGCAAGCGGAAAATGGGGATCCCCGGCGCAAGGCTTATGATATCTTTCCCCAATTGGTGATTCCCGATGAGTTTATGCGTCGGGTGGTTAATAAAGAAGACTGGACGTTAATCGATCCCTATGAAGTACGGATCAAGCTAGGGATTGAGCTATCGGAACTTTGGGCAGAAGAGTTTGAAAGCGCCTATCAAACTATTGAAGCAGCCATCGGCGAAACCCTCACTCTCTACAAGACCGTCAATGCTCGGGAACTCTTTAAGACGATTATGCGATCGCAAGTAGAGACCGGAATGCCTTACTTGGCGTTCAAGGATACCATTAACCGCGCTAATCCTAATCAACACCAAGGCTATATCCCAGCGGTAAATCTTTGTACCGAAAGTTTCTCTAATGTCGAAATTGGCAATGCTGCTCACTGTTGCAATTTGGACTCAATCAATCTCGCCAATATTGAGGAAACTGAATTGCCCAATATATGTCGTCTAGCAGTGCGGATTCTCGATAACACGATTGATTTAACCACTCCTCCTTTTACAGCAGCCCATACCCACAATCACAAATACCGCACCATCGGAGTAGGTTGTATGGGATTAGCGGATTGGTTAGCTAAACGGTGGCTAACCTATAACAACCTCAAGGAAATTAGTAACTTATTTGAGGATATTGGCTACTACTGCACCCATGCATCTATGGAACTGGCCATGGAACGTGGTGCTTATGCTGCTTTCGATGGTAGTGAGTGGAGTAAAGGTAAGCTAATTGGCGCTAAACCAGTGGAATGGTTTGTAGAAAATTCCCAGCATCAAGAGCGTTGGGTAGCCCTATCTCAGGATATTCAAAAATTTGGGATTCGCAATTCTCATATTACTGCGATCGCACCCAATACATCCTCATCCCTAGTACAAGGATGTACCGCTAGTGTCTTACCAGTTCACAGCAAATTCTTCTATGACAAATGGGCAAAAGGCACTGTACCCATTGCCCCACCCTTTATTAAAGACAATTTTTGGTTCTACCACGAAAACAAAAACTTTGATCAGAAAAAAGTTGTTACAGCAGTCGCCACGATCCAGCAATGGATTGATACTGGGATTTCCATGGAATTGTTATTTAACTTAAACCAAGGAGTCTATTTCCCAGACGAACCTGAACGCACCCTCAAAGCCAAAGACATCTATGAAACCCTAGTCATGGCCTGGGAATTAGGATGTAAAGCCGTCTATTATATCCGAACCGTCCAGCGTGACAACTTCAAAGAATTAGACAACACTTGTATCGCTTGCGCTAATTAGTGATTCTGTGGAACAGGCTTCCAGCCTGCGCGCGCATCGGTCAGTGGTCAGTGGTCAGTGGTCAGTGGTCAGCTTTGTAGAACAGGCTTCCAGCCTGTGACTTCACTGAGATTATAGCAATTCTCTTTCCCATGAGGTACAAAGAGATCCCCCTAAATCCCCCTTGAAAAGGGGGACTTTGAGGTTGATAAGTGTGAAGCATCGGTCAGTGGTCAGTGGTCAGCTTTGTGGAACAGGCTTCCAGCCTGCGCGCGCATCAGCTGTTCGCGTAGCGTGCGCGTAGCGCTTAGGCTGAATGCTGATAGCTGATAGCTGATAGCTCTTGCTCCCCACACTCCCTGTTCCCGATTCCCGATTCCCGATTCCCGATTCCCGATTCCCTACTCCCTACTCCCTACTCCCTACTCCCTATAAAAAAATGCTAACTACAATGCCAATTAACCCTATCTTTAATCCAGATGGGGATGATAAAACTGAACACCGTTCAATTTGGTTTGGTAATACCACCAACTTGATGCAACTCAATGATGTCCGTTATGCTTGGGCAATTGGGTTGTATCAACAGATGCGGGAAAACTTCTGGATTCCCCAGAAACTAGACCTAACTCAAGATGTAACAGACTACTCCAATTTAACGTCAGCAGAACGTTATGCTTATGATGGGATTCTATCCTATTTAACTTTTTTAGATTCCGTTCAAACCTGCAATATTCCTCACATCAAAAGTAGCATTACTGCTCCAGAAGTTAGTCTGTGTATGGCGGAACAAATTTCTCAGGAAGGGATGCACAATCAAAGTTATCAATATATCATAGAAACCGTTATCCCTACTGAACATAGAAGTAGAGTCTATGAATTCTGGCGCACTGATACAGTGCTCAGGGATAGATGCGAATTTGTCGCCAGTTTCTATCAACGGTATGTTGATAATCCCACCCCAGAAAACTATTTTGTTTCCTTACTGGCTGACTTTTTATTAGAAGGAATGTACTTCTATAATGGGTTTATTTACTTCTACAATCTCGCCTCTAGGATGCTGATGCCAGGCTCAGCGGACATTTTTAAAATGATTAATCGAGATGAACTGAGTCATGTCCGGCTTTATCAAAAGTTAATCCCCATGGCTATGGAAGTATTTCCCTATTCCAGGGACCAAATTTATGAAATGTTTGCCACAGCAGTGGAGCATGAATGTCGCTGGACTAATCATATTGTTGGTAACGATATTTTAGGGATTACCGAACGGAGTACTGAACATTATACCAAGTATTTGGCGAATATCAGGCTACGTTCTATTGGATTAGAACCCCTTTACCAGGGGGAAAACTATCAAAAGAGTCCCTACAGCCACTTAGAGCGTTTTTCTGATACTAAAAAAGATGCTCATACTAAGGCCAACTTCTTTGAAGCTAGCGTAACTAGTTATGTGATGTCTTCTGGGGTCAGTGGTTGGGATGAAATCTAGGGAGTAGGGAGTAGGGAGTAGGGAGTAAACTAGAAATCAAACCATCCAAATCCACCAATCGATTTTCTGTGACTAGAAGCCGCGAACCATTTCCCAGTCTGCTGCTGTATCACGCCCTGAAGTGGTCAGTGGTTAGCCCCTTAGTCCATACCTATTTCCGGGGTCGCATTTATGGTGCTAAACAAGTACCCACCTCGGGACCACTGGTGGTGGTGAGTAACCATGCGAGTGACTTTGACCCACCGATTTTAGCCAGTTGTGTGGGACGTCCAGTAGCCTTTATGGCCAAGGAAGAATTGTTTCGTGTGCCAGTTCTGAAACAGTTTATTGAATTGTATGGTACTTACCCGGTTAAGCGAGGCTCAGCAGACCGGAGTGCCCTGCGTTCTGCTCTCAATTTCCTCGACAATGGCTGGGCGGTTGGTGTGTATTTGGATGGCACCAGGACACGGGATGCTCGCATTCATAACCCCAAGCTTGGTGCCGCCTGGATTGCTGCCCAAGCCCAAGCCCCCCTGCTGCCCGTTACTTTGTGGGGAAGTCAAGCAATTGTTAAAAAAGGTTCCTTGATGCCACGGTCTGTACCCTTAACCGTCCGCATTGGTAAGCTGATTGCTCCTCCTAGTTCTAGTAACCGAGACGAATTGCAAGCTGTGACCCAACAGTGTGCTGCAGCGATTAATGCTCTCCATGATTTGGGACGTTGATTATGTGGGAGTAGGGAGTAGGGAGTAGGGAGTCGGGAGTCGGGAGTAGGGAATCGGGAATCGGGAATCGGGAATCGGGAACAGTTGCGTAGGGTGTGTTAGGGACGGGCTCCCTCTCATTTTCCGCCTCGTAGTCAGCCTTGGAACAGCCCGGCCCGTAACGCACCACCGGGTCCAACAGCTTTAATGAGATGCACCCCAAACCCCAAACCCCACACCCCACACCCCACACCCCACACGTCCTACCTAGCTTCACCAATAACCGTAAAAGCCGCCCAAGCTTTCGGGTCTGGATTACCATCTTCATCATTGAGCATCGATAACATGGCCTCTCGCATGGCTTTGGCTTTATCCATTTTGTGGGTGTAAATATTCGTATAAAACTCCCTCATCAACTTGGCCGTATCATCATCAGGCACTTGCCATAAGGACACCACCAAACTGGGTACACCGGCGGCAATCAAAGAACGGGATAAACCCACTACCCCTTCCCCTTTTATCTCACCCCTACCAGTATCACAAGCACTCAGGACTACTAACTTTGCGTTCAATAAGGATTTTTCCGGTAGTCCGTAACCAATCAGAATTTCATCACTGGTGAGAAAGCCATCATGGTCTGGTTTCTCAGGAGCTAATGCGATCGCACCTCGATAATAAATACCATCGACTAAACCATGGGTGGCTAAATGGATAACCGAAGCATTGGCCATTTTTTCCACAATGGTTGATTCTGTTGCTTCTGCTCCAATTAGAGCGGTGGTATTCAGCAATTTAGCAATGGTTAAGGCTTCTGTTTCTGCACCCGATAGAGACTTTAACGGTTCTTGTTCCTGTCCTACTGTAATGGTGGGCATGGTGGGATTACCCACAATCAATGGTGTTCCGTTGCTGTCTTGGACTCGATGCCAATGTTGACGGGTAAACGACAGAGATTGGATCGAAGGAGCAGTGAGAATGGTATGGTTTTCGATTAGATAATTTCCGTCATCATCTAGCAGAGCAGCAAAGGGAACCAGAAATAGTGCTTGATGGGGAATGAAAATAATACGGTCTGATTCGCTTTCAGGTAATACGTCAACAATGGGAGTAATCAGGAGTTGGTAGAGTTGGTTTAGTGGATGACTATCCTTAGGGTTTGGTGGTGAAGTAGGATTCTGATTACCTCTACCTCTGACAGCGACATAATCACGAGTGACTTTGACTAGTTCAGCTAGAGTGGTATCTTCGGGTAAGGTATGACTACGGAAGGTAATCTCACCTGTGGGAGCAATTACCCAAATATAAATTTGGCCACCAAAAATGGAATATTCCACCAAAGTGGCTTGTTGTTGTTGAGCAATCTCTTGAATGTCTTTAAGAGTAGGAGCTTTAGTTTTTTGAGTAGTTTCAGATAACTGTGCCGCTAATAAATCAATCAGAGCGCGGTTGCGACCCCGTTCGGAAATCTCTAAGGCTTGTTTTGGTTTTCCTTGAGCAATCAATACCTGTTGTAAAAGACGATAGCTACGAGCTTGTTCTTCAAAAATAGAAATCTTCCAATCATCTTTGTTACGGAGGAAGTGGCGGATATCTTCCAAAATTTTAATGGCATCATACAGGTGAATTTCGGCTGGTTCTAGTTGATTTATTTTTAATAAGGTAACACCGAGATTATTTAGGGAGGCAGCTTCACCTTTGCGGTCTCCGATATCCCTAGCAATAGCTATCGATTTTTGGTAGTAATCAATCGCTTTTTTGTAGTCTCGCAGATTATCGTATGCAATACCCAGACTACCCAGGGAGGCAGCTTCACCTTTGCGGTCTCCGATATCCCTAGCAATAGCTATCGATTTTTGGTGGTAATCAATCGCTTTTTTATAGTCTCCCAGATTATCGTATGTACTACCCAGATTATTCAGGGAATTACCTTGACTCAGGCGGTTTCCGATTTCCCTAGCAATAGTTAATGATTGTTGGTAGTAATCAATCGCTTTTTTATAGTCTCCCAGTTGACTGTATGTAGCACCCAGATTATTCAGGGAATGACCTTGACCCAGGCGGTT
Organism: Moorena sp. SIO4A5; assembly: GCF_010672005.1. Classification (NCBI taxonomy): domain Bacteria; kingdom Bacillati; phylum Cyanobacteriota; class Cyanophyceae; order Coleofasciculales; family Coleofasciculaceae; genus Moorena; species Moorena sp. SIO4A5. The sequence goes on from NZ_JAAHHZ010000116.1 coordinate 15,857, forward strand.
TCCGATTTCCCTAGCAATAGTTAATGATTGTTGGTGGTAATCAATCGCTTTTTTGTACTTTCCCAGATGATAGTATACAATACCCAGATTATTCAGGGAGTCAGCTTCACCCTCGCGGTCTCTGATTTCCCTTTTAATAGCTAAGAAGTGTTGGTAGTAATCAATGGCTTTTTTATAGTCTCCCAGAGGAACGTATGCACTACCCAAATGATTCAGGGAGCCAGCTTCACCCTGGCGGTCTCCGATTTCCCTTTTAATAGCTATCGATTGTTGGTGGTAATCAATCGCTTTTTTATAGTTTCCCAGATGATAGTATGTAACACCCAGATTATACAGGGAGTTAGCTTCACCTTTGCGGTTTCCAATTTCCCTAGCAATAGCTAAGGAGTTTTGGAGGGAATCAATCGCTTTTTTGTACTCTCTCAGATGATAGTATGCATTCCCCAGATTACCCAGGGAGTTAGCTTCACCCAGGCGGTAACCGATTTCCCTAGCAATAGCTATCGATTGTTGGTAGTAATCAATCGCTTTTTTGTACTCTCCCAGAGTACGGTATGCATTACCCAGATTATACAGGGAGTTAGCTTCACCTTTGCGGTTTCCAATTTCCCTTTGAAAAGCGATTGATTGTTGGTAGTAATCAATCGCTTTTTTGTACTCTCCCAGATGATGGTATGTAGTAGCCAGACCAATCAGGGAGGCACCTTCAACCTTGCGGTGTCCGATTTCCCTAGCAATAGCTAAGGAGTTTTGGAGGGAATCAATCGCTTTTTTATAGTTTCCCAGATGATAGTATGTAACACCCAGATTATACAGGGAGTTAGCTTCACCCTTACGGTATCCAATTTGTTTATAAATCACCAATGCTTGCTGCCAAGATTGTAATGCTTCTGGGAACTCACTGCGACGAACGTGACTCATTCCCTGCTGAAATAGTTTGTCCGCCTCGGCTTGCTTACTGTCTACTTCAACTATGGCATCACTAGGGGTTATAGTTCCTTCTTGCTCTGGGCTAACCGTGTTTTGTTCTTGAGCCAGTGCTAGTACAGTGAGGAAACTAGCCACAACAGGGAGTACCCCAGGGGTGAGGTAGACAGTGAGAAGTCCCAACCATAAGACTTGCTTAAGTTTCATATCGGATATTGAATTATTCCCTACTTCCCTATATCTGAGAGATTCCTGAGCCTATGCAATGATTCAGGGAGTCGGGAGTAGGGAGTAGGGAGTCGGGACTCGGTAGTGGTGCGTTACGGGACGGGCTGTCCCAAACACACCCTACGCCACTACTATAAAAATAGCGATCGCATTATAGCTGGACAAGGGTTATAGGGATAGCTTCGGCCACTATATTTTACGAATCATTGAGGAGTGCTATATATTGAAATAATCTCGATTTCCATTACTCGATGCATTGGTTTGGTTGGCTTTTCAGTTGTGATCAGTTGATCTGCTTTAATTTGCAGTGCAGCTGCTACATGAATCGCATCCATCCCAGCTAAACCATAGGTACAGGCAATTTGTTGGGCATTTTGGAGAATTTGCTCTAAGTCAGTTGCCCAATGGTTGACAGCATTAAAGAAGGTTTCGTAAAATTCTGTTTCATCTTGTTGCTTGTTAAAAATTGCTTTAGGCAAGACTTCTAACTGCACGAAGCGACTTGAGGCAAACTCCCGATTTTCATCGTTAAGAATTTGATTGGCTCTAATGCTGATTGACTCAATGCCTTGAAAAGCGGTAATCAGTACACCAGAGTCTATGTAAGTCTTCTTACGAGTCACTCCATCCACCTCGACGTGCAGCCAATTCCAGTTCAATGTCCTCTTCGTTGAGCAGTCGTAAGCCAGCAGCAATTGCTCGTTGTCGAATTTCCCATAATTTTTGGGCTAAGGGAGTTTTTGGTACAAAATCCGATTGAGGGGGTGTTGTTTCTGACTCAGATTTAAGGAGTTCAACAAACTCCAAAACTTTTTGCTGTTTTTCCGGTGCCAGTTCTCGCCAGTGTTTAAGTAGTTCTTCTTCTTTACCCATAAACACCTCCCGATGGAATGATAATTCTATTGTATAGGAATAGGGAACAGGGAATAGGGAACAGGGAATAGGGAGCAGGGAACAGGAATAGGCAAGAGGCAATAGGCATGCTAGCAATAGGGGCAAGAGTTCCGAACTTTCCCCACACCCGACTCCCGACTCCCGACTCCCGACTCCCGACTCCCGACTCCCCAAATTCTCTACCTCGCTTCACCAATAACCGTAAAAGCCGCCCAAGCTTTCGGGTCTGGATTACCATCTCCATCATTGAGCATCGATAACATCGCCTCTCGCATCGCTTTGGCTTTATCGAATTTGTGGGTGTAAATATTCGTGTAAAACTCCGTCATCAACTTGGCCGTATCATCATCAGGCACTTGCCATAAGGACACCACCAAACTGGGTACACCTGCGGCAATCAAAGAACGGGATAAACCAACTACTCCTTCCCCTTTAATCTCACCCCTACCAGTATCACAAGCACTCAGAACCACTAACTTTGCTTTCAATAAGGATTTTTCCGGTCCTGCGTAACCAATCAGAATTTCACGACTGGTGAGAAAGCCATCATGGTCTGGTTTCTCAGGTGCTAATGCGATCGCACCTCGATAATAAATACCATCGACTAAACCATGGGTGGCTAAATGAATCAGCGAAGCATTGGCCATTTTTTCTACAATGGTTGGTTCTGTTGCTTCTGATCCATTTAGAGCAGTGGTATTCAGCAATTGAGCAATTCTTAAGGCTTCTGTTTCTGCACCAGGTAGAGGCTTTAACGGTTTTTGTTCCTCTCCTATAATGCTGGGCATGGTGGGATTTCCCACAATCAATGGTGTTCCGGTGCTGTCTTTGACTCGATGCCAATTTTTACGGGTGAACCACAGGGATTGGATCGAAGGAGCAGTGAGAATGGTATGGTTTTCGATCAGAAACTTGTGGTTATCATCTAGCAGAGCAGCAAAGGGAACCAGAAATAGTTCTTGATGGGGAATAAAAATAATACGGTCTGATGGGTTTATTGGTAATACGTCAACAATGGGAGTAATCAGGAGTTGGTAGAGTTGTTGTAGGGGATTACTATTGTTAGGGTTTGGTGGTGAAG
>NZ_JAAHHZ010000117.1:0-18930 GCF_010672005.1 Moorena sp. SIO4A5
AGATGAAAATCCGTTCTAGAGGTACCAATGTCAGTGGTTCCGTTTGATGAGGAGCCGGATGATGTGAAAATGTCACGTCCGGTTCTGAAGACGAGTCGGTGAGGCGACTCACCGGCTTAGTTTAATAATGGTTAGAATATTTTGGCCAAAAGTTTGGCAGGATAACTGTCGCAGTAAATCCTGCTTATACAAGTCAAAACTGTTCTAATTGTGGCGAAGTGGTCAAGAAGTCGTTATCAACTAGAACCCATACCTGTAAGTGTGGGTGCCAATTAGATCGCGACCACAACGCCGCCAAAAACATCTTAACGAGAGCCTTGAGTACGGTGGGGCACACCGGAACTTATCAAAACGCTTGGGGAGATCTGTCCTCTACTCTTCCTGGTTCCGGCCTGGTTGAGCAAGATGGGTCTATGAACCAAGAATCCCCCGGTTTATAACCGTGGGGAGTGTCAAGAATTAAAGCTCTAGCAATTTGTTCTGTAGCCAGCACCAATCCCCCAGGAGTATGTAAAATAAGATCAATAGGAACATCTGGTGGAGTTAGACGGATTGCCCTGAGCACTTGTTCAGAATCTTCAATGGATATGTAGCGGGATACAGGGATGCCAAACAAGCTAATAGACTCTTGTCGGTGAATCAGTAAAATTAACCGACTTTTTCGCTTATGCTCGAATTCTTGCAAAGCTCGCAAACGTCTATATTGCATCTGGCGACGTTGCCACAAGGGCTGCAACGACGAGATGATCAGAAAAATCCAGAACAGATCAAAAAAGTTAAAGCTAAAGTTCATCGCTTACTTACAGGTATCAAGTAGTTGTACCCTTTATTTTTTCCGTGGTTAGGATGGTTTATTGCTAATTTTTAGTTTTTTTGGCTTAGTTTCGTGGGCTCATGCCTGGCTAGAGAAGCCCAGACTGTTTTGAAGTCCTATAACCTTTAGTTTAGGTAACCCCAAGACTCCTGTAAACTCACTTAAGTTAAGTTTTGTTACAAAAAGCCAATCTCAGCCATAAAAGTTAGGGTTAACCCTGATTAGTATTTAGTGACTCAATCGAGAGTATATGCCCTTACTAATCAGTTTGGTGATTGCCGCAGTAGCTACTTACCTTTCTCTGAACACTACAGAAGAAATATTGAAAGTGGCATCATTATTAATAGTGATAATTTGCCTGTTTATCAGCATTGTTTGTGCCCCACTACTAATTAAAGTGTTGATTGTGGGAGTTGTCCTACTAATTCCTAAAATTCCAAGGAAATCTTAAGTCTTGTGGCTGAATGCTTACAGTTAATCTTTCAAAAACATTAAAAATACTATACATTTTCCCGATTTGCAAGAAACCAGTCGTTAGGCTGGATATATAGAGCAACAATTCATTCAAAAAACGCGATCGCATAAACCCATGCTATTTGACCTAGCCAACCTCCCCTACTGGATCTTTTTGGGTATGGGAGTTCTATTGTTTGTGTTAGTCATTGTTTCCGGTGGCGGAGACGATGACATTGATATAGATGCAGATGTAGATCTGGATGTGGATCTGGATGTAGATGCAGATTTCGGTACTGATACAGATACTGATGCCGATGGTGAAGGTGGTATTGAGATTCTAGGATGGCTAGGTATCGGCAAAGCCCCCCTAATTTTGCTCCTGGCAACAGACTGTAGCCTTTTGGGACTTTTCGGCTGGATGTTCAATGTCATGATTGGTGGTGTTACTGGCAGTATTCCCACTGGGTTTTTAGCTGGGGTGGTATCAGTAATGTCATTGTTTCTGACCCTAGTTACCGGAGGATTCATCTCTCGACCGATAGGAAAAGTTTTCGCCTCCTTTGGAGAAGATACCAGTAGCGATCGCTTAGTTGGCTGTCACGGTACAGTTTCCTCTGCCACCCTTCCCAAGGAAAACCAAGGCAAAATCGGTCAAGTCGATGTCCTAGATCCAGCTCGTAATTTAGTTACAGTTAATGCCACCTTACCAACTTGGGCAACAGTTACTCCTAAACGGGGGAACAAAGTGTTAGTGATTGACCGACACCATCATAACTATCTCGTAGTCCTTAAAGATAGTGCTGATCAGCAAGCCTGGTTAGACAATGCTTATTAGTCAGCAAGGGCGCACAACCTGCTGTGATAACCTGCTGTGATGTATATCAGTTCCTCAAGATTATCATAAATTTTCTGATCTTCCCTGATTAGTATATAGAGCTCCATTTATCAGCAAATCGATTTAGCCATGTCAAACTCATCCATGAATACAACAACAGTGCAAACTGTTCCGATACATTCATCTCTAGCCCAGCTTCCTCCTGGAATTCTATTTTTCCCCGGTGTGATTGGAGGTCTGATTGTATTATTGCTATTAAGCATCTGGGCTTACACCAGAGTTTATGTCATCACCCCCAACAATGAGGCATTTTTGCGGACAGGTGGTGTCTTTATCAAAAAGAAAACGGTTATTCTCAGTGGCGGGTGTGTGGTTTTGCCAGGATTTCATGAACTTACCCGTGTCCCACTCAGAGAAATTTCTATTGATGTTGAGCGGACAGGTAACCTAGCAGTTCGGACCCAAGACTACCTGCGGGCTAATATGCGGGTAACCTTTTATGTCTGTATCAATGCCAATGAAGACGATGTGATTACTGCTGCCCAACGACTGTCTCGTGAAGGTAAAATTTCCCCCGAAGATATTAAAGAAGCTATCGAAAAACGGGCGGATGATGCTATTAGAGCAGCAGCCAAGAAAAAGAATTTGGCAGAAATTGATTCCGATAAATTAGGATTTGCTGATGAAGTGTTGAATTTGATTCAGCAAGACTTAAGAAAAGTCGGTTTAACCCTCAATAATATCGCGATTTCTGAGATAGAAGAGAGTGATACCTACGATACGAATAACTTCTTTGATGCCCAAGGAGTACGTCTGCGCACGGAAACTATTCAAAAATCAATTCAGCAAAAAACTGAAGTTGAGCTAAATACCAAAGTTGCCATTGAAGAGAAAGAACTCAACGCTGAAAAGCAATCCCTACGCATTGCCCAAGAACAAGAAGAAGCGAAACTGGCGCAAAAGCTTGAGGTTGAAGCCCTAAAAGCCCAGCGTGAGCGGGAAATAGAAGAAGCTAAAGCCACAGAAGCAGCCACAATTCAGCGGACTAAAATTTTACAGAATAAGTCTGTAGAAGAGGAAGAAATTCGCAAACTACTGGCCTTGCAGCAAAGCCAAATTGAAGCCGATATTACCCTCGAAGAACGGAATAAAGCCCTCAAGGTAGCCCAAACTCTGCAAAAACAAGAAGCGGAATTGGCAGAAATTAATCGTCAGAAAACCTTAGAAGAGGAAAAGGTTCAACAACAGCTGGCAGTCCAAGCTAAGAAAATTCAGGCAGATATTGAATTAGAAGAACGGAATAAAACCCTCAAGGTGGCACAAATCCTGCAAAAACAGGAAGCAGAAGTAGCAGAAGTTACTCGTCAGAAAACCGTCGATGCTGCCTTGCTTAATTCTCAGGTAGAATTGGCAGAAGCAGAACGAGAGTCAAAAATTGCTCAACAAGACGCTGCGATCGCAATTGCCGAAAAAGAACGCGATCGCTTCAATTCCGAAGCCGAACGAGCTCAAGCTGAAGCCGCTGTAGCCACCGCTACGGAAGTAGAAGAAGCCGAACGGCAACAACGCCTTTCTATCATTGCTGCTGAACAAGAAGCCGAACAACGGCGGATTGGTGAGCAAAACGTGATTGAAATCGATGTATTCCGCCGGTCTCGTCAAGCTGAAGCAGCCAGACAAGCAGCAGAACTAGAAGCTGAGTCGATCCGCACCCTAGCAGAAGCAAATCGGGATAAAGCCTTGGCAGAGGCAGAAGGTAAACGATCCCTGATCGAAGCCGAAAATTCCATCAGTGATGCTCAGCTAACTGCTAAAATTATCACTACCATATGGCCAGAGTTAGCCCATCAACTACCAGAAATTGCCAAAGCCTTGGCTCCCCAGCCAGGAATTTTGGGAGATACTCGGATTTACTCCTTCCCCGGTGTCAATGGCAATAATGGTAACGGAGTTAGCAGTGTAGGTGACATCAACAAACTGCTACTATCTACCAGTGGCTTATCAATGATTAATGGTTTGTTAGAGGAAGGCAAGCTAGGGGAGTTGATTAGTCAAATCCGCCAGATGATGACTCACAACAGTAGCACAATCACCAGTAACACAATCACACCAAAGGAGAAGAAAACCCCGACCACCGATATCATCCCATCACGGGCAGCAGCCACCTCAAACCTTACCGAAAAAAACCACCTTACCCGAAATTCATAAATTCATCTCACCGCCATAATCTTTGATTTGGCGGTGAGATGAATTTATGCCGACAAAAAAAGGACGGGGAGATTGTCCAAATCCGACGTTGATTTGTGGTATAATAAATTTATGATAGTTAGAGAAGCTAAACTGCTAAACGGATCATTAGCCCAATACCAAGCTTTAGATGAAGCTATACGAACCGCTCAATTCATCAGGAACAAGGCCGTTAGACTATGGCGTGATCAGCCAAAAGTAAACAAGGCTCGTCTATCTCTGTTGTGCAAAGAATTGGCTGGTGAGTTTCCCTTTGCTAAAAAGTTGAACTCAATGGCTCGTCAAGCTTCTGCTGAAAGGGCATGGCTATCAATCTCTAACTTCTATCGACGTTGTAGAGAGGGTGCTAAAAAGAAAGGTTATCCTCAGTTCAAGAAACATTCTCGCTCAGTTGAGTATAAAACCACGGGGTGGAAACTTTCACCTGAGTGCATGACCATCAACTTCACTGACGGGTTCAAGGCGGGTCAGTTTTCTGTGTTCTGCAACTATGAAACACGAGAGGACTTGTTCAGACTCAAAATCAATCGGGTACGAGTGGTCAGACGAGCCGATGGTTATTACGCCCAGTTCTGCTTTGATGCTAACCGAAAAGAGAAAGGTAGCTATACTGGGAATGTGGCGGGTCTTGATTTAGGGATCAAGTATTTTTACAAAGACCAAAACAACAATGCTGCCATCTACCCTAAGTATCTTAGGCAAGCTGAAAAGCGTTTAAAAAAACTACAACGTCGATTGTCCAGAAAGTTTGTAAGAGGTAAAAAACCTCAATCAAATAACTACCACAAAGCTAGAATTCGACTGGGGAAATGCCATTTGAAGGTTCAAAGACAGCGTAAAGACTGGGCTGTAAAACAAGCTCGGTGCGTAGTCCACTCTCACGATGTGGTTGTCTATGAAGACCTCAAAATCAGCAATATGGTCAAGAACCATCACTTGGCAAAGTCGATATCCGATGCCGGTTGGTATCAATTCACCCAATGGTTAAACTACTACGGTAATATTTGGGATAAGACTGTGATTGCGGTCAACCCAAACTACACCAGTCAAGATTGTTATAACTGTGGTTATCGGGTGAAAAAATCTCTCAGTACCAGAACTCACAAATGTCCTCGTTGTCAAACATAAATTTGTAGAGACACGAACGCTGCTCTCAACATTTTGAAGCGTGGCTTAGAAGTTTTAGGTATTGAGTACAACAGCGGTGCGACCCCGCACGGGTTCCCCGTGCTAGGAAACGCGCACCAAGAGAGTACCCAAGGGCATTGGGAAACTGCCGTTGATTCGGAAACGCTTGGGGAGAGTGCAACCTCTGTTGATGAGAGGAAACTTGATTCAATAAGTTGTCTCAATGAACCAAGAATCACATATTGTGAGAATCCCCCGTTAGAATCTCCGATTTAACGGGGGAGTATGTCAACCACCCAAGCATCAAGAAACCCAAATCAGGGCAAGGCTAAGGTGCGCTTGACCCATTAAGAATTAAATTCGCCACGGGTCGCACCTGAAGTATGAAGGTAAGCATTCAGCACTCAGCGCTCAGTCGTCAGCTTTTGGCTCACGTTACTTGAGGTGCTTATTTGCTTCAAAAGCACCGATTGCGCTACTTGAGGTGCTGCGCGAACAGTAGCGTGGCCTTTGGCCAAGGCTCTTGGCCACGCTACGCGAATAGCTGATAGCTGATAGCTGATAGCTAAATGCTTACGTATTAAGAATTCATAATTTATACTTCATGCTTCACAATTCATAGTTTCTTTGTATAGTTCGAGCAATCTTCGCTCCAATTTGATAACCTAGCTAAAATAATCTCGGAAGAAAAACAGCGTGGATATTCAAATTGGGCGAGGTAAGATAGCTCGCAGAGCCTACGGCATAGATGAAATTGCACTTGTTCCCGGACAGCGGACACTCGACCCCAGTTTGGCTGATACTCGCTGGCGTATTGGTGGTATTGAACGGGAAATTCCGATTATCGCCAGCGCTATGGATGGGGTGATTGATGTGTCCATGGCAGTCAAGTTGTCCCAAATTGGGGCAATGGGGGTTCTCAACTTAGAAGGGATTCAAACCCGTTATGCTGACCCATCACCGATTCTAGACCGCATTGCTTCGGTGGGAAATTCTGAGTTTGTTCCCCTGATGCAGGAACTTTATAGTTCACCGATTAAGCCAGAATTGATTACCCAGCGAATTCGGGAAATCAAGGACCAAGGTGGTATTGCAGCTGTGAGTCTGACCCCTGCTGGAGCCAGTAAATATAGTCAGGTAGTGGCAGAGGCTGGTGCTGATTTAATGTTTGTTCAAGCAACAGTCGTTTCTACAGCTCACCTGTCACCAGAGTCCATCAATCCCCTGGATTTGGCACAGTTTTGTCAGGATATGCCCATGCCAGTAATTTTGGGGAATTGCGTGACCTACGACGTTGCCCTCAATTTGATGAAAGTTGGGGCAACTGCTGTCTTGGTGGGTATTGGTCCTGGTGCTGCTTGTACCTCTCGGGGTGTCTTGGGTGTCGGTGTACCTCAGGCAACAGCAGTTGCCGATTGCGCTGCTGCCCGTGACGACTACTATCAGGAAACCGGTAACTATGTCCAAGTGATTGCTGATGGCGGTTTAATTACAGGAGGTGACATTTGTAAGTGTATTGCTTGTGGTGCTGATGGGGTGATGATTGGTTCTCCTTTTGCCCGTGCCAAAGAAGCTCCCGGACAAGGGTTTCATTGGGGTATGGCAACCCCTTCGAGCGTGCTACCCCGTGGGACACGAATAAAAGTGGGCAGCACTGGCACACTTGAGCAAATTCTGACTGGACCAGCCCAAATGGATGATGGCACCCACAACCTTTTGGGAGCCTTGAAAACCAGTATGGGAACCCTCGGAGCAAAAAACCTCAAGGAAATGCAACAAGTGGAAGTAGTGATTGCTCCTTCTCTGCTAACAGAAGGAAAGGTATACCAGAAAGCTCAGCAGTTGGGTATGGGTAAATAGTATAGTCTCTAGTTGAATAATTATCATTCTTGGTTGTTCATCAATTGAAAAAGGTGCGACCCGTGGCTAATTTAATTCGCCGTTCGCGCCCCGCGTCTTTGTAGGAGAACGGAAAGCGCACCTATAGAAACTTGATCATTGACAATTACCAAATTATTTGGTAATTGAGAACTTGAACAGCTTTTCTACAGGTTTCTAAAGTTCACGAACAACTGTTGTCAATAGTTTTGTTGTCAATAGTTTAAGCGCTGAGTATATATACTTATCGCAACCACCGCCAATCGTCAAAATTTTTCGACTGGCTTGGAAATTGCTGAAAAAAAATAAACGGTGACATACAATGGAAAAAGCGGAGACAAATGTTTCCGTTCACTCCTCACACCACACTCCGCCCGGACAGAGTTCGGGCGGTTCCTTATTTTGTTCGCGTAGCGTGGCCTTTGGCCAAGGTTGTTTGGTTGAAAGTTGTTTGGTTGAAAGTTGTTTGGTTGAAGGTTGTTTGGTTGAAGGTTGTTTGGTTAAAAGTTGTTTGGTTAAAAGTTGTTTGGTTGAAGGTTGTTTGGTTGAAGGTTGTTTGGTTGAAGGTTGTTTGGTTGAAGGTTGTTTGGTTGAAGGTTGTTTGGTTGTTCGCCTTTGGCGTTCGGTGTAGGGTAGGTTGAACGCGATGGACGTTCGCGTAGGGTCGGCCTTTCGGCCACGCTTTCGCCGTAGGCGACGCTGCGCGAACGCGAACGGCTCTGCCGAGAGTCCCGCAATCGAGCGATGCGCGTAGCGCAGCCAAAGGCGATCGCGTGGCGGAAAGGCCAAGGTTGAGACGATAACCTGTAACCTGTAACCTGTAACCTGTAACCTTCAACCTGTAACCTTCAACCTGTAACCTTCAACCTGTAACCTTCAACCTGTAACTTTCAACCTGTAACCTTCAACCTGTAACCTTCAACCTGTAACCTTCAACCTGTAACCTTCAACCTGTAACCTTCAAGCTGTAACCTGTAACCTGTAACTTGTAACCGCCTCACCTGTTCCGCCCTATGGGAGTGTTAACTTTTGCCCAAGATATTTAATCGGTGTTGTGACTATGGTAAAATTTCGGAGGTACGTAGCAAAAGTATTCGCAAGGATTTCCAGGCATGTCAACAGCCGCCCCACAAGTTACAGACTCCAGCTTTCAGGCAGAGGTACTTGAGAGCGACATCCCAGTATTGGTAGATTTTTGGGCACCTTGGTGCGGTCCCTGTCGGATGGTGTCTCCGGTTGTGGATGAGATAGCACAGCAGTACGAAGGTCAGGTGAAAGTCGTTAAGCTGAACACCGACGAAAATCCTAAGGTGGCAGGTGATTATGGTATCCGCAGTATACCAACCTTGATGATTTTCAAGGGAGGCCAACGAGTAGATATGGTGGTGGGTGCAGTCCCCAAAACTACCTTGGCTAATACTCTAGAAAAGCACCTCTAATGGCAAAAGGCTTGTAGGCAAAAGGGGACATGTAAAAGATTGCTTCCAACCTCCTCAGATCCTCAGCTATTCGTCACCAATCTTAAATTGACCAACGGACATCTGCAACTTCTGGGCAACCTCGACAGTTGTTCGTAGGGATTGAGAGACTTCGCCAGAAGAATGAGAGGTTTGTCGGGAGGTGGCAGCAATTTCCTGTATTAAGTCAGTAACGTCCCGAGATGTTTTGGCTTGGGAAACTGTGGCGTTAGAAATAGATTGGACTAACTGGTCAATCTCATGGGAGACGGCAACAATTTCTTCTAGGCTCTGTTTAGCCTTGAAAACCATTTGGGTTCCATCAACCACTTGTTTTTTTCCGTCTTCCATGGCTTTGACCACCTCTTGGGTTTCCTGCTGAATGGTGTCAATCACCTGTTCAATGTCTTTGATGGCATTGGCTGACTGGGTTGCTAGTCTACCCACTTGTTCCGCAACCACTCGGAACCCTTCTCCCTCTTCTCCCGCACGGCTCGCTTCAATCCCAGCATTGACTGACAGTAAATTAGTCTGTACGGCTATTTCCTGTACCAAGCCAACTACTTTAGCAATCTCCTTAGAGGATTCCCCTAGCAGCTTTACTTTGTTTGCTGTGTTGACTACAGTCTCTCGCAAATTTACAATAGTCACAACCGTGCTATCCATAGCTTGCCCACTAGTAAGGGCAGCGTTTGAGGCGATGTGAGAAACCTCTGCTGCTTGGCGGGCATTATTTGAGACGGCTTCAATCGAGTACATCATCTGCTCAATAGAGCTTAGTGTGTGGGTAATCTTATCTGACTGAGCCATTGCTTGCTGGGCTAATTCACCCACTGCCTGTTCATCAGCAGCAACAGCAGTATTCACTTGAGTCGAGCCAAGTTTGACCTGGATTACAATTTGCCGCAAACTTTCCATCAGGGCATTAAAGAAGTCTGCCACTGTACCAATTTCCCCCTCACCCACTTCTGCCCGGACTGTGAGGTCTCCCTTGGCAGCATTTTCCACATTATACAAGAGTTCCAGGACTTGGTGCTGGAGTGCTTCTTTTTGCTGACGTTGCTCAATAGCATTTAACTCCGCCGCCCGGCGTGCTTGTTCGATTTGATCAGAGGTTGATGCTGCTTTCTTTAGCGCTAAGTCCGCGTCTACTCGTGCTTGTTGTAACTGTTCAAACAGATCAGCTTGGTTGAGGGCAAAGCCGATCTGAATCGCCAATTGTTTTAATAAATCGGCCTCTTCTGGCTGCCAGTCCCGTGGCTCAGAACACTGGTGAGCACATAATAAACCTACCAGTTCCTCCTCATGCAAAATGGGCGCAACCATATTGGCTTTGACCTGTAGCCGTTCGAGAATATCACAGTGGCAGCCCGTTAAGCTAGCTTCATAGACGTTATGGCAAACCCAGACTCGCCCACTTTTGAACCGATCCAAAGACCCTTCCCGCAATGGGTCATTGATAATTTTCCCCATGGCTTCAATCCAACCAGGTGCTACGGATTCCGCCATGATTGTTCCACTATCCCACCCTTCATTGAAGCTATAGATCAGCACCCGGTCGGTTTGCAAGATGCTGCGAACTCCATCTACTGAAGTACTTAGGATATTTTCTGATGTCACAGATTTATAAAGAAGGCTGGTAAACTCAGCCAATAACTGGGAGCGCTCCGCTATGGCTTGCTGGAGAAAAGCCTGTTGAGCGAGAGCTTCTTCCTTAGATACGATGTTGTCAGCAAGTTTATTGAAGGTATCTGCCAGTTGACCAAGTTCATCAGTAGCTATGACCTCAGCACGGGTTTCGCGATCGCCTGCGGCAAATTTATGGGTAGTCTGCTGTAGCATTTTAATCGGTTCAGCAATTGACCGCCCCAGCAGAATTGCCAAAAATACATCTGTTGCTAATGCCAAGAACACAACGGACCCTTGTAGCAGTAGGCTACCTGTAAGAAAAGCATTCAGGTCAGATTCGCTAGTCCCCCGCACTAATACTGCCACCGGTTCTCCCTGAGAATCCATTAGAGCTTTTGCTGCCATGGTGTAGGTTTGGTTTCCTACCTTCTGACGGTCGGTAACTAACTCGTCTACTTTACCAACATTAACGACTTTCTCAAGTAGGGATGGATTAGGTAAGGGAATATCAGATTGGGCTTGCTCCCAATTGGCAGCTTTACCTTGGTCTAAGGCTGTTACTAAGGTAAATTCTCCCGAAGGCTGATGCAAATAAACAGCACTGTAGCCTCCGTTAAAGGTTTTCAGGGTTTCCTTGACAATGGGTTCCTTGCCATTAACAATATCCCCAGAAACCAAAGCACCAATCACATCATCAGTTTTTGGGTCTTTTACTGGTGTGACCGTGTAACGAATTAGGGCACCTTGCTTTAGGGCATCTTGCTTCATCAACCCCTCAGGTAAAGGGGGTGATTCTTTTCTCAATTCTTGCCAGCTGACAATTTGATTAGCTGTAATTTGCTCAGACTGCTTGAGGACTTGACTAACCAGGTTATTGGGATTAAACGTTTCTCCTTTCCGGTCAGCATTAGCATTAACAATAATTCGTAAATCTTTGTCCACCAGAGTGGCATATTCAATCTGGCGAGCTTTAACTTCATTCTGGAGAATTTGCTTAACTTGTCCCTCTAGTGATTTGGACAATAACTGATTTCTACTATGGGCAAGAGCAGCTTCAAGAATAGCAGTATTTTCCGATTGACCACGGAACCCAAACCCCATTTGGTTGATTTTAATGTTGTAGTTTATTTCTGTGACAGCCAACTCTGACTGAGCTTGCCCACGTAATTGAGCTCTTCCCCCTATGATAATTAATAATGCTCCTACACCCATCAGTGCAGCCACAGAGATTACTTCGGAGGAAAACAAACCAACAATTTGCTTGGTTTTAACTGGTAAGTTATAAAACCATTGTAGGCGTGATTTTTTGCTTTGTTGAGAGGAAGAAATTTTGATGGTAGTGGTTGGCTTGATTACCGGGCGCAATTGTATACCTGTCATTAGTGAGTAACTATTCAACTAGAATAATATAGATTTTTTTTTAAAATAATAAAATATATAGCCGATATTATATTAATCAGTAATCAGGTACAGACAATTATTTTACCCCTGTTACCTAAAATCCAAAACTTGTGTACTTTACCTATTTTTTTGAATATTTTTGGCTCTTCCGTACTTGTTATGCTAAATTAACACTTTCTTGATGCAAAGCGCGAGTGGGGGAAACCACGGCAGTCGCTGGGGGAACGGCAGTCGCTCATGGGGGAAACCCCCAAGACCGCGCTGCCTCCCCAAGACCGCGCTGCCTCCCCAAGACCGCGCTGCATCGCTTGGCAAAGGGACTTCGGAGCAGGGAGTAGGGAGCAGTGGAAAGAGGCAGTATTTAGAAATTATTGTTAATTAAATACATTTCCCTTGTAGAGTAAGCTTTCTGATTTTTTTTACTTGAAATGAGCGCATAGCAGGTACTGAAGAACCATATTTTTTAAATGCTACCATTATTATGACAGGAGTGTTTTATCTGTCATTTCTATATAAAAAAAATAATAATAGCAAGCTAGCTATTATAACAACCGAAATAACTTACTATGAAGTAAATCTATTTTTAGGTATTAATTTATTTTATTTATTTATTTGATTTAATATATAAACTCTTTAAAAGATTAGGGTATAATTAGTATTACTACTCCTAGGACTCAACTGATGAATCAAACCACAGCCAACTTAACAATGTCCACTAGCTGCTGTTTAGAAAAAGGTTTGGTGAGATAGGCATCAGCGCCTTGTTTCATACCCCAGAGACGGTCGATGTCCTGATTTTTAGAAGAACAAATAACAATGGGAATGCTAGTGGTATCCCGATGGTTCTTCAGGCTGCGGCACAACTCGAAGCCACTCATTCCTGGCATAACTATATCTAGAACTATAACATCAGGTTTTTCCGTTACTGCCTTATCCAAAGCATCTTTAGCATCGGCAATACAAATAACTGTGTTACCACTGTCCCGTAGGTATCTAGCCATTAACTCTAACTGAGCCAGGTTATCTTCCACAATCAAAACTTTACTCATAGTTCAATTAATTGGTTGGTGTTTAACACTATAATCTAATCATGAACTTGTTGACTGTTGACTATTGGTTTACTATTGAATGTTGACTGTCCAATAGGGTCAACTCAACAAAAAACGTTCAATTCAATAAACTTTTCATTGACCTAGTCAAAACTAAAACTTTAATAAAACTTTAATAAAACTTTAATAATTAATACGGATAATTAGAACGGTTCGAGCTTACTGCTATGGACTTAATCCAAAGACAGTAGTAGAGTTAGTTTACTGGTGCATACATAATAAAATAACCCCAAGACTAACGGATTAGTGTTAGCTACCGTCAACTGAGGAATTGCTGAAAATTTATACATATGCACTTGACAAGCTAAAGAAGCGCTATAGAAATGCACGAAATTCGCGCTCTTTAAATTAAAACATATGTCTTAGTTAAATATATCCAAAAAATTTTAGCTTGTCCACGGAGCTGATAAGATACAATACCACGGGAATGACTAAAATGCTCATGACTGGTATATCTGCTACATCAACTCCACGGGACATCCACCGACAGCAATTTCCGGCATTAGCCCACAAAGCCTATTTCAATTTTGGGGGCCAAGGGACTCTGCCTCTGGTATCTCTAAATGCTATCCAACAAGCCTATGAGTATCTGCAGCGCTATGGCCCATTCTCGGGTAAAGTCAATGACTGGGTTACCGAGGAATCCCACAAAACTAGAAGTGCGATCGCATCAGAGTTGGGGACATCAGCAGAAACGATCACAATAACAGAAAATGTTACTGTTGGCTGCAATATTGCCATGTGGGGGATTGATTGGCAACCGGGTGATCACATCCTGATGAGTGATTGTGAACACCAAGGCATTATCGCTACTGCCCAGGAAATTTCCCGTCGCTATCAGGTAGAGGTATCTACTTGTCCAATTATGGCAACTCTAAATCAGGGAGACCCCACTAAAACTATTGAGCAATACTTACGACCTCAGACGCGATTGGTGGTATTGAGTCATCTACTGTGGAATACCGGTCAAGTATTGCCAGTCAAGGATATTACTCAAGTGTGTCACAACTATGATCAGAGTAGCCAATTGGTGAGGGTTCTAGTGGATGCAGCTCAGTCAGTAGGTTCTTTGCCCTTAAATCTAACTGAACTGGGGGCAGATTTCTATGCCTTTACCGGTCACAAGTGGTGGTGTGGCCCAGAAGGAGTGGGAGGTCTCTATGTGAGTCCAGATGCCTTGAGCAGCCTCAATCCCACATTTATTGGTTGGCGGGGGATTATTCTGGATAAAGCTGGGAAACCTGTGGATTGGCAACCAGATGGACAAAGATTTGAAGTGGCTACCTCGGCTTATCCCCTGTATGGAGGATTACGTAGTGCGATCGCAATTCATCAGCAATGGGGAACTGCTGAGGAACGTTATCAGCAAATTTGTCAATTGAGTGAATACCTATGGCAAGGCTTATCCAAGTTGGAAGCAGTCAGGTGTTTGGCTACTTCACCTCCCAAAGCTGGTCTGGTGTCCTTTGTGTTGACTAATGGCAAGCGCCATAACACGTTAGTAGAGTTTCTGGAGCAGCAAGGCTTTTTGCTACGAACTCTCCGGGACCCAGACTGTGTCCGTGCCTGTGTTCACTACTTCACCCAGCCGGATGAAATTGATAGGTTGATTGAGGCCATTGATGGGTTTAGTTTTGATAATTAATCAGAAAAGCTTAAGTCAAAGCTTAAGTCAAAGCTTAAGTCAAAGTTTAAGTAAAGATGCACCCCATTAGATAGTCATGGCCTACGATTCACACACATTTCATACTTTCTATAATGAGGGGCTAGTGTTTGCGATCGCATTTGCAGTTAGGTTTGTTTTGTATGAGTTGATGTTTGTTTTCGTTGACGATTGACGGTTAAGGGTTGACGGTTAACTGTCAACCCTTAATATCATCTCAGGATAATTAGCCTTAATAAAAATCTCCCCCATCTCCCCACACCTCCCACCCTCTAACTCAATCCGCGCCGAGGCTCCATACTTTTATGATGGGTATTAAACTGGACTTGATATTACACCCCTACTTACTTCCTCTGGCCTATCCCGGAGTAAATCCATAATTTCATCAGTGTAGCGATGGAATTCGGGATTACGCTTGATTTTGTAAGTGCGCTCACCCTGTAACTCAATCCGCAATTCCCGTTGAATTGTACCAGGTCGTGCTGTCAGCACATAAATCCTTTGAGACAAAAACACTGCCTCTTCTACATCATGGGTAATCATTAATATGGTGCAACCTGTCCGCTGCCAAACCTCAAGCAAAAACTGTTGCATGGTTTCCTTAGTTTGTACATCAAGTGCGCCAAAGGGTTCATCCATCAGCAGGATTTTAGGATGACAGGCTAGAGCTCTTGCGATCGCAACCCGTTGTTTCATGCCCCCAGATAATTCTTTCGGATAGGACTTAGCAAACCCAGACAGCCCAACCACATCTAAATAATAAGCAGCCTGTTCTCGGCGTTTTTGCTTTGGGACACCTTGCAGCTTTAAGCCAAACTCCACATTATGGATCACATTCATCCAAGGGTATAGGGTATATCGTTGGAAAACCATGCCTCGCTCTGAACTAGGTCCAGTCACCGTCAAACCATCAACCGTAATTTCTCCAGCTGTAGGCATATCTAAACCAGCTATCAGACGCAACAGGGTAGACTTACCCGAACCAGATGCACCCACAGCACAGACCAATTCCCCCGTTTCAACATGCATATTAATATCCTTTAGGGCAACGATAGTACCTTGTTTCGTGGGAAACTGTTTGTAAAGGTGGGAAATTTCTAAGTGCATGGTTTTTTATTATTAGTGATATTGGTAATTCGGTATTAGGTCTTGAGTATTCAGTATTAGGTCTTGAAATTTTCAATTTTCCTCCAAGCCTTTTACCTTTTGCCTGTGATTACGTAAGCCTATCCTGTTCGCGTGGCACAGGCTTTGGCCTTGGCCTTTGGGCCACGCTACGCGAATGGCCACGCTGTGCGAACGACGCTGGGAAGTAGCCCATTAGCTGACAGCTTACCTTCAACCTTCAACCTTCAACCTTCAACCTTCAACCTTCAACCTTCAACCTTCAACCTTCAACCTTCAACCTTCAACCTTCAACCTTCAACCTTCAACCTTCAACCTTCAACCTTCAACCTTGGCCTTTCGGCCACGCTACGCGAACAACCGTTAACAAAAAATCTAATCAATCGCCCATTTACAGGTAAGTCTGAGCAGCAATCGGAAGGATAAATCAATGGCAAATCCGATTAATCCTAGAATAATCAAGCAGGCAAATATTTCATCGGTTTTTAGAAACTTTTGGGCTAGCAAAATACGTTTACCTAGTCCCACTTTTGCGGCGACCAATTCTGCTACAATCACTAAATTCCAAGATGCTGCCATGTTGACTCGAAATGCATCAATAATATTGGGAATCACATAGGGAGTAATCACCTGTAATAGGACTTGTCTTCGTAGTCCTCCCAAGGTGTAGGTGCTTTCAATTAAATCCTTGGGAACAAACTTTACGGCATCCATAATCATTAAGGTATTGAAAAAGACAGTACCGATAAAAATAAGTGCAATTTTCGGTGCTTCATCAATACCTAGATAGATAATGAATAGAGGGATAAATGCCGGAGCTGGCATATAGCGAACAATACCAATTATTGGTTCTGTTAACCCTCGGATACTGGCAAATGCTCCCATGGAAATCCCCAAGGGAATGGAAATAAGTGCTGCTAACAGAAAGCCAGCAAAAACTCTGAGTATGCTAGCAATAGTATCTTGAATAAGAAAGCCTTGTTGCCACAAACGGATAACGGCTTTACCCACGTCAATCGGTGACGGGAGGAAGACGGAATCAACGCCAGCAAAACTTGAGATGAGCCACCAAACAACAAACGGAATAGTAACTGATAGGATAATTAAGATCCAGTTTAAGGATTTGGGAATATCCTCAGCAATGCGCCAAAAAACGGTAGGCTTTAGAGATCTGGTTGTCTGGGAACTATTCATTAAAGAGTCTAAGAAATGTGTAGGGTGCGTTATACGTCGTTAACGCACCGGTTTAATTCGATAGCTTATTAATCACTAAGAACGACCTGCGGCATAGGCTTTTACAAACTGGTCATCAAGTATCTTATCTAAATCAGGAACTTTTTGAATAAATCCCACATCCAGCATAAACTGAGACATTTTTTTAGCGGCAAACGGCATATGCTTCATACTATTACCAGGGCTAAATGCCTCTAGGTTTTCTTCCAGGGTAAATATTCGAGTTCCTTCTTTAAACTGTTGGAATTCCTCAACACTAACATTAGCGCGTTCCGCCAGCAGTTCATCGGCCTTATTGGGATTATTTTTCATAAACTCCAGGATATCAAACCAAGTATTCACTAGACCTTGAACTTGCTCAGGACGTTCATCAATCAGCTTTTGAGTCACTACAAGTAAGTCAGGAATTGCCCCAGGAAATGCTTTTGAACTAATTAATTCTTTACTTCCCTTTCGTTTTAGGGCAGTGAGCCAAAAGGGAGGGAATGCACCCACGGCATCTACTTTACCTGCTGCAAATGCTGCTGCTGCTGCCCCAGTTTCTAAGGGTACAATTTCCACATCTTTTCTGGACATTCCCTTTTCTTCTAGGGCTAAGCTAAGCAAGAAGTCATCTACAACTCCCTCTTCTATCGCTACCTTTTTCCCTTTCAAATCTTTCAGGGAATTAATTTCTGCTGTGACAATAATCTTGTCATTGCCAGCAGAGTTATCATTCACCAGAACCGCTACTTCACCATTAACAGCATCAGCAGCAAAAGATATCGTATCATTAAGGGTTTGGCAATTAGCATCCAGTTTTCCTGCTGCCAAAGCTTCCATGGATTCCAGGTAGCCATCAAACCATTTTAGTTGTACATTAAGGCCATTGGCTTCAAATAAACCTTCTTTTTCCGCAATGTACCACGGCCACCAACCAGGCCAACTGCTGTATCCCATAACAATGGGAGTAGAATCTTTAACGGCTTGGGACGTATCTGAGGGTTTGGTGTTTGGGGATTGGTTGCAGCTAATAGCTAGGACTAAACTAAGTAGAAATACAGCACATAGGGATAGTAATTTGGGAATTTTCATTAAAAATTGAGGCAGTATAACACACCTACACTCCTAGAGTTAGGTGGGAATGAATGCTGCACCTCCAACTAATGGTTTACCGATTAATCCGACACTGGGTTCAAGTAACCGTTTTTTCTGGGCAGAAAATTTTCCAAGTCTTTTCCAGTTAACATCTGACCCAGACACCGATCATACCATCCACACTTCCCTTTCAGGAGTGTTGGATGTGACATGGTAGATGGCTGCTAAAGTTACACCGTCCATTGCCTGGTTGGCTGGGATCTGCTTATTTTTGTCAGCTTTATCTTTGTATAGCCTGATGTTCTAAGGTTAGAGGTTTCCCCAGAAGTGTTTAATCCAGCTATCAAAGTTTACCAAAATTGCTAATGTCTGTCTATCGTTGTTGTGAACAGAGCAAGAATTAGGATAAAGATGCTAAAAACTGTAGTTAAAGATACCAAGTTAATCTAAAACTAGTTCATCCGAAGTTCCCTGATCTAAAGTTAAACACTTCTGCATCCCACCTTGAGTGATCAGGAACCTAATCAATCATTATATAGATTGAAAAGATAAGAATTTATAGGAATTTGTGGGTCTTTTTGTAACGCTTCCCTTGCACCATCACTTGCGCCCTCACCCTATAAGCTCATAGTTCTGGTGTGAGGAATTCTAGTTTGGGTAAAATGCAATCAGCCAGGTCTAACTAAGGGGAATCACCATGCTAAAGTATGACCCATTACAATATCTTCCTACTTCCGAGGAGTTACCCTCTTCTGATAACACCCCTGTGGATAACGAACTGCAAGATTTAATTCCCCACTTGCTCAAAGGGATCTTATCCTTAATCTGGCAACAGCGCTATGACTGGTTTTTTGGAATTGATATGGGCTACTATTACC